>SXOW01000247.1 GCA_005778315.1 Acidobacteriota bacterium | reverse complement strand
GCCCAGTGGCGGCAGGTTCAGGGCACGGAGCCGCGGATGGGTGCGATACCGATCGCCGTCGCCGTTGGGCTGCATCCAGGCCGTGTCGCCCGCGTTGAGATCGATCGCCGTCATCCGTGAGTACGGTGGTTTGAAGAGCGGCAACCCCTGCGGCATCGCTGGTTGTCGGCCGCTTCCGAACGCGCTCTGGGTAAACCGCAGGTTCCCGCCCGCCGCCGGATCCGGCGTGAAGTACTTCAGCACCGAGAAGGAGTTGTTCGACGGGACATAGAGCAGGCCGGTCTCGGGGTCAACCCCAGACCCCTCCAGATTGGCCCCCCCGTCGATCGCGGGCCGCTGAATCGTACCCTGGATACCACCTTCGATGCTGATCATGGGCGCGGTGAAGATCGGCCCCAGTCGAAAATCCTTGACCGCCTCCACCGCCATGGCCCGAATCTCCGGGGTGAAATCGACGAGGTCGTCGATGGAACTCCCCTGGTACTCGAAGGGCGGAGGCTTGGTAGGAAACGGCTGCGTCGCGGACAGGACCTCGCCTTCGAGATTCGTGTCCGTCTCGACCGGGCGTTCCTCGATGGGCCACACCGGCTCGCCGGTCTCTCTATTGAAGACGTACGTGAAGCCCTGTTTGCTCACCTGCGCCAGCGCCTTGATCGCCCGGCCATCGACAGTTACGTCGAGCAGGTTGGCGTGGGTCGGAAAGTCGTAGTCCCAGACGCCGTGGTGCACCGCCTGAAAATGCCACTTCCGCTCGCCCGTCCTGATGTCGACGGCGACGATGCTCTCAGCGAAGAGGTTGTCGCCCAACCGATGACCGCCGTAGTAGTCGTTGGTGGGGGTGCTGGTCGACAGATAGACGTAGCCCAGCTCATCGTCGGCGGCCATCGCGGCCCAGACGTTGGTGTTGCCGGTGTAGCGCCACGACTCGTTGGCCCACGTCTCGGCTCCGAAATCGTCGCCCCGCGGCACCGTGCGGAAGACCCATCTCAGCTCACCAGTGATGGCGTCGATACCCTTCACCCACCCCGGTGGCGCCTCCTTCGCAATCGCATAGTCGGAGATGGTGACCGGCGTGACCACCACGCCGTTCGAGACGATCGGGGGCGAGGTGACCGAGATCCAATGTCGACCTCGATGGTCGTAAGTCCCTCGCTCGGCGCGCGGGACGCCTGTGAACAGGTCGACGCGCCCGTTCGCACCGAACTCGGCCGCGGGTTCACCGGTGCGCGCATCGACGCTCAGGAGATACCCATCGGTCGTGCCCCAATAGACCCGCTCGACGTTCCCGTCGCTCCAGTACGCCGCCCCGCGCATGTTGGCCCGCGAGGCCGGCGGCCCGTCGAAGTAGCTCTCTGGGTCGTGCACCCACCGCTCCTCACCGGTCCCGGCGTCATACGCACCCCCGAGGCTCAGTGGCGTCGGCGCGTACACAAGACCGTTGACCATGAGCGGTGTGGCCTTGAACAACCGGAGCGAGACGCCATAGTCGGGATTGGCGCCCGGCGACTCACCTCGTCGTCCCCGGCGCTCCAACTCCGCGGTGATGGCCTTCAGGTCGAGCCGGGCATCGGGGGTAGGAACCCGCCACGCGATCTCCAGCGCCGAGAAGTTGTCCGCGTCGATCTGGTCCAGCGGCGAATACTTGGTGCCACCGTTGTCACCGGCGTAGCTGCGCCACTCGCCGTTGGTGGCGCCGTACTGGGCGGTGGCCGAGACCGCGGTGGCGAGAACCGCGACCACCGTGGCCGGGAGTGCAACGAGTCTCAGATGAGATGTCACGAGTATCTCCAGATGTGAACGCGCAATCGACGCGCGCGGAAAACGTCGCGCCGGCGCGAGCGGACGAGCAAACGCGTCATATTACAATGCGCTACCGTTCACTCACTTGAGCACCCATGCCAGCACCACCCGACAACACGTCTAACCTTAGCGCGATAGCCGCGAGGCTGCGAACCGCGCTCTTGCGCGAGTCGATCGCGCTGGTTGACAGCGGGTCGGCCACACCAGCGGCGGTCGACACGCTCGTCAGGACCACGATTGGCCGCCGACTGTCCGTGGCGGGTCCGTTCGAGATCTGGGAGCAGATCGGCTGGGACTTGGTGCAGGTCATTGCCGGTGAACTGCTGAAAGACCTGTCGAACGCGACCGACGTCTCTCCGTCGTTCGACTCATGTCTGGACCACACCGACGGCGGGCCGCCTCTGCCGGTCCTGGCCGCGGGCACGACCACGACGGACGCCATATCCCACGTGGCCGTCATCGGCGCCGGCCTGATGGGCCATGGCATCGCCCTCGAATTTGCCGCGTCAGGCCGATCCGTCCGGCTGCACGATCTCTCACCGGCGCTGCTGGCCGATGCCCTGACACGCGCCGAGGTTGGCTTGCGGACCCTGGCCGGATCGGGCCGTATCTCGGGCGCGGACGCCGAAGCGGCCCTGGGCAGAATCAGCACGACCACGAATGTCGCTGACTGCGTGCGCGCCGCGGACCTGGTGATCGAAGCGGCCTCAGAGAACCTCGACCTCAAGAAACGTATTTTCCAGCAGCTCGACACCCTCGCTCCCGCCCGAGCGATTCTCGCGTCCAACACATCGACCTTTCTGCCGAGCGCGTATGCTGCGTCCACAAGACGCCCCGAGCAGGTGATCGGTACCCACTACTACAACCCGCCACACCTGTTACCTGGGCTCGAGATCATCCGCGGCCCGGCCACGTCGGATCGCACCGCCGCAACCATCGGGGCGCTCTTCGAGTCGATCGGCAAGCAGCCGGCTCTACTCGCCAGGGAGATCCAGGGATTCATCGGCAACCGACTGCAAGTCGCGCTCTTGCGCGAAGCGACGTCGGTCGTCGAGGGTGGTCTCGCGACCGCGGCGGAAGTCGACCAGCTGGTACGCACCACGTTCGGACGGGATCTCGCGAGCGCCGGCCCGTTCACCCTCGCACGGCGAGCCGGTCTGGAGACAACACGCGCCGTGCTGGTGCACAACCTGCCACTCCTGTCGAACCGCCGAACGGTGCCGGAGCTTGTGCTGCAGAAGGTGGCGTCCGGAGCGCTGGGCGTCAAAGCCGGTCGAGGTTTCTACGACTGGACGCCGGAATCAGCCGAGGCCTGGCGCGCTCACATGGCGGACTCGCTGTTGGGGATGGAGGCGCATCAGCAGTGACTGGCAATCTCTGGCGCCCCAATATCTGCTATCGTCGCTATCGACCGATGCGGGGCTAGGCGAAGCCCATCAACAGCAAGTGGGAGCGGGCGATGGATAGACGACGATTCCTGAGAAACAGCGTCGGCCTCGGCGCGGCGGTGGCCCTGCAGTCCGCTGTCCCCGCGCGTGTGTGGGCCGCCCTCCTGCCAGGCGATATCGTCGACTTCACCGCCATTGACCTGTCCAACGCCATTCGCACCAGGCGGGTGGGATGCGTGGAAACGATGCAGGCCTACCTGCAGCACATTCATCGTCACAACCCGGCCTACAACGCGATCGTCGGAATGGTCGACGACGACGTGCTGCTGGCGCAAGCACGGGATGCCGACGCGGCCCTGGCCCGCGGGGAGTATCGAGGCTGGATGCACGGCATGCCTCATGCGGTAAAGGACCTCGCTCCGGTGGCTGGCTTGCGGTTCACCGACGGCTCGCCGATGTTTGCCAACCGCATCGCGGAGGCAGACAGTGACCTGGTGGCGCGTATTCGCGGCGACGGTGCGATCTTCATCGGCAAGACCAACTCACCGGAATTTGGTCTCGGGTCACAGACCTACAATCCGGTATTCGGCGCGACCGGGAGTGCCTGGAACCCGGCGCTGACCTCCGGCGGAAGCAGCGGCGGGGCGGCCAGCGGCCTGGGCACCCACATGCTGCCCGTCGCCGACGGGAGCGACATGATGGGCTCGTTGCGGAATCCCGGGGCATTCAACAACGTCATCGGATTCCGACCCAGCACGAATGTGATGAGCGGACGCGATGATGACCCGCGACCGTTGTCCACGAGCGGACCAATGGGGCGCAACACCCGGGACACCATCCGGTTCCTGCAGACCATCGCGGCCGCACCGGTGCGCGGTCCAGTCGATCCCTTGGCGCTGCGCGGTAGCAGGATCGCGTGGCTTGGTGATCTCGACGGCTACCTGGCCACGGAGCCGGGCATTCTCGGGTTGTGTGAATCCGCGCTCGGGACGCTGCGCGTGGCCGGGGCTGAAATCGATCCGACGGCCCCAGTCTTCGACCCGGCGGACTTGTTGCAATGCTGGACCACGCTGCGGCATTCCGGCCGACGGAACATGCAGCGGTATCTGGACGACCCCGCCACCCGCGGCGCATTGAAACCGGAACTGGTCTGGGAAATTGAGCAGGGCCTGACCCTCGGCGAGACAGCCGTGGAGCACGCGAACGGGATTCGCCGCCGGTGGGTGGCGGAAGTGGAGCGTCTCTTCAGTGAGTATGACTTCCTGGTCCTCCCCACCGCGCAGGTCTTTCCATTCCCCAAAGACGTCCATTGGCCCACGCAGATCGCCGGCCGCGAGATGGACACCTATCATCGGTGGATGGAGGTCGTGATTCTTGCCAGCCTGGCAGGGGTGCCGACCATCAACGTCCCGGTCGGATTCGATGGCCAGGGCCGTCCCATGGGCATGCAGGTCATGGCCAAGTTCGGCGCCGACAGACACGTGCTTGAATTCGCCCTCGCCTACGAGGATCTGACGGATCATCTGGATCAGCGACCACGGTTGGCGACCACCGCGAGTGCCTGAACCCGCCCGCGGCGGCTCACACCGGTAGACGTCGACGCGGGTGCGTCCCGGTGCACACTCGGTGAGGTCTGACATGCCACCAGGAATTCGTGCGTCACGTGCCGCGCCGACGACCACGCTGGCGCTCATCATCATCAGCATCACCATCGTCCTGATCGAATTCGGGACCGCCGTCGCGCAGTCGCCGTCGTTTGTCCCCGTCACAGACCGGATGCTGCAACACCCAGCGGCGGACGATTGGTTGATGTGGCGACGCACATTGGACGGCTGGGGTTACAGCCCACTCGACAAGATAGACCGCGACAACGTCGGGCAGTTGCGCATGGTCTGGACGCGGGGGCTCAACGGCGGGTTTCAGTCCGGCACGCCGTTGGCGTATGGCGGCGTGCTGTACATGCCCAACCCGAACGATGTGATTCAAGCCCTCGATGCCGTCACGGGAGACCTCATCTGGGAGCATCGACGAGAGATTCCAGACGACCTTGGCGAGTATCTGAATCGCGCGCTGGCGGCCAACAACCGCAACAAGTGCGATTTACGCCAACCTCATCATCGACACGAGCGCGGACGACCATCTCGTCGCGCTCGACGCGCAGACGGGCCGGCAGGTGTGGGAGACGATGGTGCTGGACTACCGCGTCAATCCTGCGATACAGGGCTCGGGACCGATCGTCGCCAATGGCAAGGTCATCTCAGGCCGCAGCTGTTCGGCGAGGGGCGGCCCAGACGCGTGCGTGGTCACCGCCCACGATGCCGCCACCGGGGCGGAGCTCTGGAGGCGACGTCTGATTCCGGCGCCCGGTGAACCCGGTGATGACAGCTGGGGCGACGTGCCGTTCGAAGATCGACGACACGTCGGGGCGTGGATGGTGCCGAGCTACGACCCCGGGTTGAACCTCATCTACATCGGGACGTCGGTCACATCGCCGGCGCCGAAATTCATGCTCGGCGGGGTGGAGAACTCGCATCTCTACCACAACTCGACCTTGGCGCTCGATGCCGACACGGGCGACATTGTCTGGTACTACCAGCACCTGAACGACCACTGGGACCTCGACCACCCATTCGAACGGTTGCTGGTGGATACGGCCGTGAGTCCGGACCCGACAGCCGTGAGCTGGATCAATCCGCGGCTACGGCCTGGCGAGGTGCGGCAGGTCGTCACTGGCATTCCGGGGAAAACCGGCGTGGTCTACACCCTTGACCGCGCCACCGGCGAGTTTTTGTGGGCCACGCCGACCGTGGCGCAGAACGTCATCAGCAGCATCGATGGTGCGACCGGAGCGGTCTCTGAAAATTCGGAGGTGGTGTTCACCGGTCTCGGGCAAGAGGTGTTCACCTGTCCCACCTGGAACGGTGGCAAGGACTGGGAGGCGGGCGCCTACAGTCCCCTCACGAACACGATGTACATGCCGCTGCGGACCACGTGCGCCCGCATGATGGCGACGACGACGTTCCCGGACGACACGCCCGTCGGCCCCGCCGAGAGTCGGTCAGCCAACTACGCGATTGCCTATCGCCACCAGTTGACGCCAGGCACCACGAACTCGGGCACGGTGCGGGCGATTTCCGCGGAGACCGGTGACACGACCTGGCTGCATGAGCAGCGCGCCGCCACCATGTCCTTGGTGGCCACCGGTGGGGGCCTGGTCTTTGGGGGCGATGCCAACGGCCGGTTCCGGGCCTTCGACCACGAAACCGGCGACGTGTTGTGGGAGATTAACCTCGGGTCATCGGTAACAGGCTTTCCCGTGACCTACGCCGTCGATGGACGGCAGTATGTGGCCGTCAGCACTGGCGCCGGAAGCACGGCCGACCACTTCCTGGGTCTCACCCCGGAGCTGAAGCCGAGTTCAGGGAACAACCTGTTCGTGTTTGCCCTGCCGGAATAGCCCGGCGACCGCCGGTCTCCGTCTCACGGCGCCTCACGGCGCCGCGGCAGCAAAGACCAGGTCGAGTGTCTCAGACCGCAGGTTGAACGACACCGTCGCCGTGGTGCCGCTACCACCCAACTCGACCGAGTCGACCAACGCCTGCAGCTCAGCGTGCTCCGCCACTTGCGACTGAGCAATGGCCAGAACGCCGCGCAGGAGATCCCGCAGGTGCTGCCCTGTCTCGTCATCGCGGCCCTCGATTTCCAGCGAGCCACTGACACCGCTGTCGACCCGCCCGCTAATCGCGAAGGCGTTGACGGCAGGCAGTTGAATCGGCAGGCCATCGGGGAGCATGCCCAGCGCACTGAGGTCGTCGAACCGTCCGACCGCCCAGACATGGCTCCCTGCCGCCACCCGGTCGAGCAGTGCCATCACCTCCGCATTCGCAGTGACGTCCGAGCCGTCTGCCTGACGGTCGACCGCTCGCTGCACGGTCGCCAGATCTCCGACCGCGACCAAGCCGGGCTCTACGGCGGCCATCGCGAGTTCCCGGGCGTCATCTCCCTCGATAACCACGATCCGCGCGCCGGCATACTCGCTGACGCTGGCCCCGGCTTCACGGGCCGCTCCCTCGAGACGCGCCATGTCGAACCGTCCCCGCAGGAGCGCCATCCCCGCTGGCTGTTCCGGGGTGGCCCCCGGCGCGAGAAACGCCAGCACGGTGTCGATGTCATGCTCGAGGTCGAGCCCGAGCCGTTCCACCCGGAACCCATCGAAGTCGTCGCCCGCATGCTGGCGGAGGCGCGCCCACAGATTGGACACCATCACCTCCCGCACATCGGCGTAGCCGACGATGCTCGCATTCGACGGCACATGCGCCAACTCGGCCGACCCAGCCACCGATTGGGCCAGGGCCGGACCGGAGACGAGTGCCGCACACAAGCTGGCGCACAGGCTCAGGGCCAGCCGCCGGCCGAGGCCATCCACCACGACGCGTCGCATCTGATCTGTCATGCCACCTCCATTTGCCGGCCGAGCGGTGTGTCGTACCCGGTATCGCCACGCGCCTAGTGGAGCATACGAGCGAGATACCCCCGAGGTTCCGCGGTGCGTCAGCGCCACCCGTGGGTCGCCATCGTCGCGGCCACACGGCCTCGCGGCGCAGCCGCGGCGCGACGCCATCGGCCATCGCCGGCGCGGGACGTCAGGCTAGCGACCACGCTCGCGCGCCTGCCTGTCTGCGAGTCGGGCGCCGCGCAGGACGGTATCCAACGCATAGTTGCCCTCATGGCAGGCGTATTCGAAGATCTCCTCCTGGCTAGGATTCCAGGGGTACTCGCCCGTCCATGGGCGGTCCCACGTTGACGGATCCTCGACGGTGAACCGGTAGAGAATCGTCCCCTCTGCACCGGGCGTAAAACGCTCGGTGACCTGCAAATCCTCGCCTGAGCCACGGAAACGGGTCTTGTCCGAGAAGTTGCTGGTTTCGACCACCAGCGTGTCGCCCTCCCAGTGTCCAACCGAGTGGCCCATCCACTGCTTGACCTGGGCCGGTAGAGGACTCCCTCCGATGCGAATCATGCGGGTGTCGTGCACCATTTCGTTGTAGATCAGCACCCAGTCCTGAGTCTGCACGATGAACTTGAGATTGTTGTAGAAATAGTTGGG
>SXOW01000246.1 GCA_005778315.1 Acidobacteriota bacterium | reverse complement strand
TTAATGCACAAAGGCGATATAGCCACAGAGTCACGCGCTGCTGTTGCCGGCGGCATCACCAGCTATATGGAGATGCCGAACACCAACCCCCAGACCATCACCCGGGACGCGCTGGTGGACAAGCACGCACGGGCCGCGGCCCGTTCGATGGCCAACTACGCGTTCTACTTCGGCGCGACCAACGACAACCTCGAAGCGATCAAGGCGGTCGACCAGCGTCTGGCGTGCGGGGTCAAAGTGTTCATGGGATCCAGCACGGGCAACATGCTCGTGGACGACGAGCGCACGCTCGAGGGCATCTTTGCCTCATCCCCATTGGTCATCGCGACGCATTGCGAGCACACGCCGACGATTGCGGCGAATGAGGCCGCCGCCCGCGCGCGCTACGGCGCCGATATTCCGTTCAGTGAACACCCCAAGATCCGGTCAGTGGAGGCGTGCTACCGGTCGTCGAGTCTCGCGGTCGCCCTGGCCAAACGACACGACGCGCGTCTGCACGTGCTGCACATCACCACCGCCCGAGAACTCGACTTGTTCCAACCCGGCGACCTGGCTGACAAGCGGATCACGGCCGAAGCGTGTGTACATCATCTGTTCTTCAATGAATCGTCCTACGAGACCAAGGGCGCGGACATCAAGTGCAACCCGGCCATCAAGTCCGCCGACGACCAGCAGGCGCTGTGGGCGGCGGTCAATGACGGCCGGATCGACGTCATCGCGACCGACCACGCACCGCACACCACGGCCGAGAAATCGCGCCCGTACGCCGACGCGCCGGCGGGGCTACCACTCGTACAACATGCCATTCCCAGTCTGTTCGAGCATGTCCACGACGGACACTTCACGATCGAAACCGTGGTCGACAAGACGGCACATGCACCGGCGAGGTTGTTCGATGTCGCCGAACGGGGGTTCATACGCGAGGGGTACTGGGCCGACCTCGTGCTGGTCCATCCCACCCAGGGCACTGCACCGCACCCGGTCCTCGCCAAATGCGGGTGGAGTCCCTTCTCCCACGTCGTACTCCGCGCGCAGGTTCGAATGACCTGGGTAAACGGCGAGCTGCGCTACCGGCACGGCGAGTTCCTGCCCGGCCGCGGTGGTCGCGCCCTCGAATTCATCCGCCCCTGAGGCGAGTCGGGTCCCTTGGCCGGGGAACCCGACCGGCTGGTAACTAGATCCCGGCTTCCATCCGTACGGCAATCGTCTCGCAGAGCCCGTCGATCGTGCGATGTTCGTCGTCGGCGACCTGCACCGTGAAGCGATACGAACCCGCCGCGAGCGACATCTCCATACCGTCCGAGCCGTCGCCAAAATGAACCCAGGGGTCCGCGGCGGGAATGACCTCGCCGGCTGGCAGGCATTCAGCGTTCACGCCCAGATGGTAGTGCCCCACGCCTGGGCGCGGGCTGGTAACCTCCGAAGGCACCGGGCTAATCTGGAAATTCTCGACGCCGAACGTAAACCCGAGCGGAATCTCGATCGCATGGTCGGTGTCGTCTTTTGGAGCCACGAAGAACACGCGGGGCTCTGCCGCGGGCGCCTCGGCCGCAGGCTCGGCGGGCTCTCCGCCGCTGTCACCGCCGCCGCAACCAACTGCCACAGCGGCCACTACCATGGCCAGCACTACCACACCATTCCGTCCCGCAAACTTTTCAAATCCACACACGCGCACATCTCCCCCCTTTATGTTGTATCTCGCTCGCGCCGACCATGTCCGGCGCCTGTAGCTCGACAATGGACGGCGACACCGGGCCACGGGATTCTGGCGTTCCCAGCGGAGTCCTCGACTATTCTCTCTTACACTCGACCCAGGTGTTGCACCCGGCGACCCGAGTCAGCCGTCGCCCAGCCTCCTAGGTGGGCCGGTTCGCCAACACCAGGCCGGCCCCGGCTGCAGCCATTACGATACCGAGATAGAACGTCAGCGACGGACTGTTCTGCGGCGGGTTGTAGGCCATGGCCACGAAGGTGCTGACCACCGGCGCGCCAGCGAACACCAGGGGTGGCACCACGGTCGGACGCCCCCCGTTCACCAGCGCGAACGAAATGCCAAGGGCGCCCACCGCGCCCAGCGCACCGGCCGCCAGCGTGAGGGCCATGCCTCCCGACGTAAAGAGGTGCCAGGTGCCGGCTCTGGCGATGATGGTGCCTGGAATCAGGATGGCCACCAGCAGATACGCCACGCCCACCATCAGGAAGGCGTGCAAACCGCTATTGCCCAACGCCAACTGGCCTTTGTGCAGCGTCGGAATATAGGTACCCCAGCTCAGCACAGTCAGCACGACAAACGGCATCCAGCTACGCATTCCTGTTCTCCTTTGGGGGGGCCGCCAACACGGTCCCCATGTGCCACGCCCTCGTCCGCGCGCCCGGCGGCCGGAGTCCGAGCCGCCGTATTGTATCGTAGGGTCGTGAAGCGACATCCGGCGCTGATTCCCCTGTCGCACGACCACCACGATGCGCTCGTCGTTGCCCGCGGCCTGATTCTTGGTCGCCACACCGCGCCCAGGTCCGATTGGCCGCACGGACGGCGGGCTCAAGTGGACCGGGTGACCGCGTTCTTCAACGAGACACTACGGCCGCATTTCGAGGCGGAGGAGCGGTGGGTCTACCCGGTCGCGGCGACCTACCTGTCTGACGGTGCCGCGATGGTCGCGGCGCTGGTCGAGGAGCACCAGCAGATGCGGGCACAGGTCCACGACCTGGACACGGATCCCACGTCCGCGTTGGAGCAACGCCTCCCGGCGTTTGGCACACTGCTGGAGTCGCATGTCCGAACCGAGGAACGAGTGTTGTTCGAGGCGATGCAGCGGGAGATGGACACCCCCGCATGGGACGAGCTTGGCGCCCGCCTGGCGCGACTACCGCCACGCGGACCCTCCTGTCGCATTCACTCAGCGCGACGCTGACAACGCCGCCGCGCGGAACAGGAGATCGGCGGACTGCAGCACTTTTTGCCGCAGCCGCGGGGGATACGTCCCCTCTCGCGTGTCGAGAAACTCCCGAACCGTCGCGGCCGCCTCCGCGGAACTGTGCCCGCCGAGGGTTGCGCGCAACCAGTCTGACGGAAAGAAGATATCGCCGGTGCGCTGAATCTCCTCCAGCATCTCCAGACCGGGACGGATGAGTTGTCGCGCGTGGGCAGCCCGGCTCGGATGGTGCAGATGCGCAAGGGCATCGGCCACCCACGGCTCGCGCTCTCGCTCGCTCGGGTCAGCCAGGCGCCGAAAGAACGCCTCGCGAGAGTCCGTCTCAGGCGCCAACGCCGGTCGGATGAAGAGAAAGCGTGCGAGTCGGTCGGGATTCTCGATCCGCGCCGTCTGTCGGTCCAGGAGCTCGGGCAGGTCCGCGACGCCGCGCAGCGCCAGTTCCTCGGCCAGCGCGATGAAGTCGCTCTCCGACAGGCTGACTCCTGGAACCACCTCGTCTCCGGACCAGATCCGTTGGAGGCGCCGGACCCCGGCCGGCGACCAGGCGACACCACGCCACGCGTGAAAGTAGGTGGCCTTCAGCGTCGGCGGGCCGCTGTCGAGCATGCCTGACCACAGCGCGGCCTCGAGCCCGGCGACCCGGGCCGATCTCTCCTCGTCGTTCAGCAAGCGCCAGTAGGTCGTCTGCAGATATCCAAGCAGGCGTTGGGTGTTCTGCTCGATCGTCTCCGCGGCCAGACCGGCGACCAACCGATCGACCCAAACGCCCGGTGGGAGGTTGCCGTCGAGCACATCGTCCCAGAGCGTCGCCCAGCCGATACCGCGAATCAGCGGGTCGTCCAACTCGGGCAGTTCCGCCAACAGCGTGGTCCGACTTGCCTCGTCGAGACGGAAGCGCCCGTACTCGAGCCCGCCCGCGTTCGGCAACACGAAGCGCGGAGCCCCTCGCTCGGCTGCGACCGCGACCGACACGGTCGCAGCCGACAGAGAGGCCGGTATCCTGACATGCCCGCTCTCGTAGCCCAGCAGCAGCTCCAGTTCTTGCGGCCAGAGACGCCCCCGGCCATCCGGGTCTGTCTGTGACAACGTGACCGATGCGCCCCCGCTCTGCCGGACGGGTGTCTGAGCCGCACCGGCTGGCGCCGCCACGCCGTCCACCGTGACATCGACCAGCGGCCGACCGGGTTCCTCGACCCAGGCGGCGCTCCACGCAGCCAGGTCAAGGCTGGACCGCGTGTCCAGAATCCGGATCAGGTCAGGCCACGTGGCGTTGCCGTACCGAAAGGTGTCCAGGTATTCGCGCAACCCATCACGGAACGGCTCCTCGCCCAGGAGCCGCTCGAGATGACGCATCACAATGGGGGCCTTGTCGTAGATGATTGGCCCGTAGAGGGCCCCTGCTTCCCGCAGGTTGTCCAGCGGCTGTCGAATCGGGTGCGCCCCTCCTGATCGGTCGATGCTGTAGGCCCCGTCATGGTGCGCCAGGAAGAACCGCAGGTCGTGGTTCACGTCTGGAAACGAGGGGTGGACGATCTTCGCCGCCATGAAGTTGGCGAAGACCTCTTTGGTCCACACATCATCAAACCAGTTCATGGTGACGAGATCGCCGAACCACA
>SXOW01000245.1 GCA_005778315.1 Acidobacteriota bacterium | reverse complement strand
GCAGCAGCTGTTCGTCCTGAAAGGCGTGGCCGAAGATCTTGGCCCGCACCGCCCCGAGGGACTCGACGGGCCGCGGATGCGAGAGGCAGGCGACCTGCCCCGGCGTGGCATCGAGGCGCTCCCATGCGGCTTCGGATAGTCCGGCTTCCGTCGGCGACACAAAACTATCGCGGACGACGTTGAGCGTCGCGATGATCGACGCGCGCTCCGTCGTGACCGTGATGCGGGAGTGCGCGGAGAAGCCTTCGGATCGGCAGACGTGACAGTCGGCCCGCATATAGACAATCGGTTCCTCGTGTGTGTCGATTCCCATGCGCTTGAGAAGCACGGTGTTGCCGGCGAGAGGCTCCATGCGGGCATTCTATCTGGCTGCGCGCTGGCACACGCAACTCGTAGGGTCGGGCGCCCCACACGGATGCATCCGCACCAGCCGCCTCCTGATCGGGCTTGACACAAGACGCCGACGCCACTCGTCGCCGCGCACTTCGCTATAGTGTGCAGATGCTGCTGTCTGGTCTCGTTGTCGACCGTCGTTCGACGGCGTGCCTCCCATGACCGTTCCCACCGACAGCGTGCGCGGAGGGCCCCCGTCGGCCAAGGCGTCAGGTCCGGTGGAGCGTGCGGTTGGTTTCAGGCGTCTCCTCGAAGCGACCCAGATCGTTCAGTGGGAGGCGGACGCCCAGACGCGCGATTTTACGTATGTGGGGGCGCAGGCCGAGCGGCTCCTGGGCCATCCGATCGCCCGCTGGCTGGAGCCCGGGTTCTGGAAGACCCACATCCACCCCGACGATCTTGACCGCGTCCTGCGGTTCCGTGAGGAGGCACTCCGCGAACACGACGCCTACGAGTTCGAGTATCGACTGATCGGCGCCGGCGGGGACAGCGTCTGGGTCCACGACGTGGTCGCGGTCCAACGACTGGACGGGATGGCTGACGTCATTCGCGGTTTTCTCATCGACGTCTCCAAGCGCAAGCGCGCCGAAGCGACCGCGCGGGCGAGTGAAGCACGTGTGCGGCAGCTCATCGAGCAGGCGCCTGACGCCATCATCGCGGCCCGCGCAAACGGGCAGATCGCCTTCGTCAACCAGCAGGCGGAGCGCCTGTTCGGCTACCAACCCGGCGCGCTGGCAGGGGGGGAGATCGAGCAGGTGCTCCCGGGCCAACTCGTCAAACAGGGCTTGGCGGCGCCGTTGGCCGGCAGGCCGGCGGCTGACACGGCCGATAGTGGCGAGCCGGTCACAGCCCGGTGCGCCGATGGTCGGACCTTCCCTGCCGCGGTGAATTTCGGCCGGCTCGAGACAGACGAGGGGCTGGTCGTCGTGACGACAGTGCGCGATGTGTCCCGTCAGGTCGAAGCGGAGCAGGCCCTGCGGCAAAGCGAGGAGCGGTTCCGTATCGCGGCAACCCTCGGCGCAGACCTCATCGCCGAGGTGGACCTGGAGACCGGCAGTGTCGTGTGGTTCGGCAACGTGGACGAGGCGATGGGCTTCGACCCGGGCCAGTTTCCCCGCACGCTGGGCCGATTGCGCGACCAACTGCACCCGGAAGATCGAAGTCGGGTCGAGAAGGCCATTGCGCGTGAGGTGTACGACGCCCGCAGCGCCGTGTCGTTCGAGTGCCGCATGCAGAGCAAGGATCGGTCCTACCGGCATTGGACGGTCCGCGCCGCGCCTCGCGCCGATGGCCATGGCGCGTCGAAGACGTTCGTGGCGGTCTGCTCGGACGTCACCGAGCAGATTGTCGCGCGCGCCGAGGCGTTGCAGCATCGTGACGCGCTTGCCCATGTGGCTCGTGTCAGCTCGCTGGGCGAGCTGACCGGGGCCGTCGCCCACGAGCTGAATCAGCCGTTGGCTGCCATTCTGAGCAACGCGCAGGCCGCGGTGAGGCTCCTCGATCGCGAGGCACCCGATGTGCGCCAGGTGCGCGAAGTACTGCATGACATCGTGGCGGACGATCGCCGCGCGAGTGCGATCATCCAGCGGCTGCGGGAGATGATGCGCGGGGAGAGCCCCTCGCGCGAACCTATCGACTTGGGCACCGTCGTCAGGGAGGTACGGGAGATCATGCGCAGCGGCCTCTCGATGCGTGGCATCGCGGTCCTGTCCGAGTTTGCGCCGGACCTCCCGCCGGTTGTGGCAGACCGGATACAGATTCAGCAAGTGGTGGTGAATCTCGTGACCAACGCCATGCACGCCATGGAGGAAATGTCGGAGGCATCGCTCACGTTTCGCGTGTTCCAGCGTCGCGACGGATGGCAGGTGGTCGCGGTCGAAGACACCGGGCGCGGGATCACGCCGACGATGCGGGCGACCATGTTCGACCCGTTCAATACCTCGCGCGAAGGCGGCCTGGGTATGGGGCTCTCGATCTCGCGCAGCATCATCGAGGCGCATGGCGGGGAGATGCAGGCTGGACCACTGCCCGCTGGCGGAGCGACGGTCGGTTTCGTGTTGCCGCCGGCCCGGTGATGGATGAACCCACAGTGTTCGTTGTGGACGACGACCCTTCGGTGCGTCGCAGCGTGGTCCGCCTGCTCGAGTCCGCCGGCCTGCGAGTGCAGGGCTTTGCGTCGGGCGAAGCCTTTCTCGAACATGAGCCTCTCACGGGACCTGGGTGCCTGGTACTCGACGTCCGGATGTCCGGCATGAGCGGTCTCGAACTCCAACGTCGTCTCCGCGCCGCCGGGCGGCCAATGGCCATCGTCTTCATCACCGGGCACGGTGACGTGCCGATGAGCGTGGCCGCGATGAAGGGTGGGGCCGTCGACTTCCTGATGAAGCCGTTCGACGACGAAGCGCTACTGGCGGCCATCGATCGCGCCATTGGGCGTGTTCGCGCGTGGCTGCTTACCCAACAGGACCTCGCTCGTCTGCGGACCCGCTACGACCGTTTGACCCCTCGTGAGCAGCAGGTGTTCGCGCTTGTCACCGCGGGCCTCCTGAACAAGCAGGTGGCCGGGCAGCTGGGTATCAGCGAAAAAACCATCAAGGTGCATCGAGCCCGGGTCATGACGAAGATGGAAGCCGGGTCTCTGGCCGATCTGGTTCGTCAAGCCGGACGTCTGCAGGTCACGACGACCTCCGTCGGCTGACCTGCGGCGCGATCACATTGGACCAAGGTCCAATAGCGCGGCCAATTCGGCAGCAGTACATTCCATTCATCGAAGTGAACGGTGGTTCTACCACCGATGCGGGTTGGTAGGGTGGATGGTCTGGTCGCGGCTTGCGTGTACATCGGTCGCTGATGGCAGCGACACCAGCCGGTGGGTCCGGTTCTCAGAGTGTCCGGGTCCCGTTTCCCCGAAGTTCCGGTTCCTCCGTAGCACTCGGCTACACGAATATCCTCTCTCGGGAAGTCTCCTCATCAATTCCGGGCAGCGACCAGACTAGCGCCTGACACCCTCCTCGGCGGAGTACCGGGGGGCGTGCCTTCGCATCAAGCGGCCCACACGGTCCGGTTGGAGTCTACCGTCGAATCCATGCGACACTGGTCGCCTTGGACATGGCCCGATCGAGCCCCGAGCGGTCCTTCTCGACGATGGTCAGTCCATCAGCGCGCGTCGGAGATAGTGAATGAATGACGATCAGTTCATCGCGAGTGTAGTCGGTCAGGAAATCCTGGATAGTCGGGGCAACCCGACGGTTGAGGTCGAGATCACGCTCAGAGGTGGCGCCACCGGGCGCGCCGCCGTTCCGTCCGGCGCGTCGACCGGCGAGCTCGAGGCCGTCGAACTGCGGGACGGCGACAAGAGGCGCTACCGCGGCAAGGGCGTGACCCGAGCGGTCGCGCATGTCAACACGGAAATCCGAGATGCGCTGGTTGGCCTGGCGTCGACCAGCCAGAGCACCATCGACAGCACCTTGCGCGACCTGGACGGCACCAAGAACAAAGGGCGCCTCGGTGCGAATGCCATCCTGGGTG
>SXOW01000244.1 GCA_005778315.1 Acidobacteriota bacterium | reverse complement strand
CCGTGATGCTGACGGGCGACCTCAACGTCGCGGTCGTGGAGTGGATCGTGCAGTACCGAGTGTCCGATCCGTATGAAGACCTCTTCCGGGTCCGAAATCTCGAGAGCACCTTCCGAGCCATGACCGAGGCGGTCATGCGGGAAACGGTCGGAGACCGCACCGTCACGGAGGTGGTGACGGTCGGACGGCAGGAAATCGAGGCGGCGGTCGAAGCGCGATTGCAGGACATGGCGAACCAGTACCAAATGGGGATCACCATCGATCAGGTCGTGCTGCAGGACGTCAACCCGCCCGACCCGGTGAAACCCTCGTGGGACGAGGTCAGTCAGGCCCAGCAGCAGCGCGACCGCCTGATCAACGAGGCCCTGGCCGAATACAACGCCGTCATCCCGCGCGCCCGCGGCGAGGCGGAGCAGACGGTCCTGCAGGCCGAGGGCTATGCGCTGGATCGGGTCAATCGTGCGCAGGGTGAAGCGTCACGCTTCTCCGCGGTGGAAGCCGCCTACCGGCAGGCACCAAACGTCACCCGACAGCGACTGTATCTGGAAACCATGCAGCGGATTCTGCCTCAGGTCGGGCGGAAGGTCTTCGTGGCCGAGGACGCGAACGGCGTGCTGCCGCTGCTGTCGCTGGACAGCGGATCCCGCGCCGTCACCGCCGCGTTGACCGACCCTCAAAAAGCAGGAGGTGGTCAGTGAACCGTAGTCAACCAGTCATGATCGTGTTCCTGCTGGTCGTCCTGTTCGTGCTCGGCGACTCGGTGTACACGGTGAGCGAGGTCGACCAAGCCATCATTACCCAGTTCGGCGAACCTGTGGGCGAACCCATCACCGAACCAGGACTCCACTTCAAGCTACCCTTCGTTCAGACCGCCAATATGTTTGAGCGGCGATTCCTGGAGTGGGACGGGTTCCGGAACCAGGTCCCCACCAGAGACCGCCGGTTCATCTGGGTCGACACCTACGCGCGCTGGCGCATCACAGACCCGTTGCTGTTCTTTCAGCGACTCCGTGATGAGCGGGGAGCCCAATCCCGACTCGACGACATTCTCGATGGCGAAACGCGGAACGCGATCGCCCGTCACGACCTGATCGAGATCGTCCGATCCGGCAACCGCGAACCGCTTGACACGGCGACAACCGGCCTGGAGGAGGCCGAGGTGCTGGTGCCGATCAACATCGGACGCGAACAGATCACCCAGGAGATCCTGGTGGCGGCAGCGGCGGCGGTGGCCGAACTGGGGATCGAGTTGCTCGACCTGCAGTTCAAGCGCATCAACTACGTGGAGGAAGTGCAGCAGGACGTCTTCGCTCGCATGATCGCCGAGCGCCAGCGCATCGCCTCGGAGTTCCGGTCCGAGGGGCAAGGTGAATCCGCACGCATTCAGGGTGAGCGGGAACGGGATCTGGCCCGGATTCAGTCCGAGGCATTCAGGGCAGCCGAAGAGCTTCGCGGCGCCGCCGACGCCGAGGCGACACAGATCTATGCCGATGCCTATGGCAGCGACGCGGCGTTCTACGCGTTCACGAAGTCGCTGGAGACCTATGAGAAGACGATGGGGTCAGACACCTTCTTCATTCTCGGGACCGACAGCGAGCTGATGCGGTATCTCGAAGGACCCAGATAGACGGTTCTGAGGGGTGGGGCCGCAGGGTGGCCCCACCCGCCCGGGTTGCATCGAACAGGGCAGAGGCCAGACCATTACAGGATGCTCGAACTAGCTGTCGTTGTCGGGGTCGTCGTCCTGACCTCGGGCGCGTGCTCCCTCTGCGAAGGGGTGCTCTACTCCGTCTCCCTCTCCGAGATTGACGCGCTCGAGCGCGCCGGGCGGCCCAGCGGCGCGATTCTGCGGCAACTGCGGTCTCACATCGATCGCCCGATTGCCGCCATCCTCTCGCTGAACACCGTGGCCAATACCGGTGGGGCCGCGCTGGCTGGCGCCATCGCAGCTCGCGTGTTCGGGTCGTCCTCGGTCGGGTATTTTTCGGCCGCCTTTACACTCGCGATCCTGCTGCTGGCCGAGATCATCCCCAAGACGGCGGGTGTGGTCTACGCTCGACGCCTGGCCGGCCCAGTGGCCAGACCGATCGCGATCCTGGTAGTGGTTCTTACCCCCATCATCTGGCTCAGTCGGGGGGTCACTCGCCTGGTCTCCGCAGGCAAGCAGGCCGACCGCGTCTCCGATGAAGACCTGCTCCTGATGGTCCGACGGGGGCTGCTGTCCGGCGACCTGAAGCCACACGAGGCCGATGTCATCAGCAATGTGCTGTCACTCGAAGTCAAGACCGCCGCCCAGGTCATGACTCCGCGGACGGTGCTGTTCACACTGCCCGCCACGACCACGCTCGCGGACGCCGCCGCCAACGATCGATTGCTGCAACATAGCCGCGTGCCGGTGTATGACAACGACCTTGACGACGTGGTCGGCATCATCCATCGCCGAGACATTCTCCAAGCGGCGGCTCGAGACGAATTCGACACCACCCTCGACCAGTTGATGCGCCCAGCCCACTTCGTGGTCGAGGGGGCCAAGCTGGACAAGCTGCTGCGCGCCTTCCTCGAACAACGGCAGCACCTGATGGTGGTCACGGACGAGTTTGGCAGCGTCACGGGCATCGTCACGCTGGAGGATGTCCTGGAGGAGATCCTCGGTCATGAGATCGTCGATGAGTTCGACCAGGTCGCCGACCTTCGTGCGTTCGCGCGCCGGCAGCGGGGGGCGGGCCGCGACGCCACACCCCTCGACCCCTCCTGAACCACGACGCGCATCCGGTACCGATCACGCGGCCAACGGGTCGCCACGCGGGTCGGAGATGCGCGGACCAGGTGGTGTGCCCGGGACAGGACAATCGCCAACGACAGGGGACAGCAATTGAACGCCGGCGCCGAGGCGGTTGCGAGGACTCGTGAGAGGCGGCGCCGAGAAGCGCATCAACCGGGGCGGCCAGAAGATGGAACATCCCTTGCAAGGATATTCAGGTACCCGCGCCTGGGAGAGGAGAGACCGGTGTCTAAGCTGAAACGATCCACAACGTGGGCGTGCATCGCTGCCGCTTTTCTGCTGTTTTCGTGGCCCACCGAGGTCGACGCCCAAGGGCGTGCCGTCCGCCGCGCACCCGGCTCGGGTCCCCGTCCCGTGCTCCGCACGAGTGCTCTCTACGGGCCTGGCTACAGATATCGACCCTACGTATATGGGTCGTCCTATCGGTATTGGCCCTACGTGTACGGGGCCTACGGCTACGGTCCGTATGGCTACGGCCCGTACGGCTACGGCGGATGGGGTGGATATCCCTACTACGGGGGCTACGTCGGCTACGACCGAAGTTCCGTGCGCCTCCAGGTCAAACCTGAGGCCACCGAGGTCTACGTCGACGGCTATTACGCGGGCGTCGTGGACAGCTACGACGGCTTTTTCCAACGCCTCCACCTACCGGCCGGGGAGCACGACATCGAACTGCGTCTGGAGGGATTCCGCAGTATCCAGGAGCAGATGTATCTGACCGAAGGGTCGACCTATCGCATCGAGCACATCATG
>SXOW01000243.1 GCA_005778315.1 Acidobacteriota bacterium | reverse complement strand
TGGCGCCCTACGGCGAACCGATCTATGCGGACCGTATTCGTGAACACCTGGTCGATCTGAAGCCGGACGGGTCGTTCCACATGAACATGGCGTACTTCCAGTACTGCGAAGGCCTGCGCATGACATCGCCGGCCTTCGACGAGCTGTTCGGCGGACCGCGTCGCCTTCCAGAGTCCCCGGTCACCCAGCGGGAGATGGACTTGGCGGCCTCCATCCAGCTCGTGACCGAGGAGATCATGCTGGCAGCCGCCCGCCACGTACATCGCGAGACTGGCCAGCGTCATCTGTGCCTGGCCGGCGGGGTCGCCCTCAACTGCGTCGGGAACGGTCGCCTGCTGCGCGAGTCCCCGTTCGACGACATCTGGATCCAGCCCGCGGCCGGCGACGCCGGTGGCGCCCTCGGCGTCGCGCTCTTCATCTGGCATCAATTGCTCGACCAGCCACGCGGAGCATCCGGCCAGGACACGCAGCAGGGCTCGCTGCTCGGGCCGCGATTCACGGACGACGCCTTGTCAGCCTACCTGGACCGGCAGGGCGCGGTGTATCGCCGTTTCGATGACGAATCCGCCCTGTGCGAGCGGGTGGCGGACCTGCTGGCCGACGGGCAGGTGGTCGGATGGTTTCAGGGACGGATGGAGTTCGGGCCCCGCGCCCTCGGTTCGCGCAGCATCATCGGCGACCCGCGCCGTCAGGACATGCAATCGGTGATGAACCGTAAGATCAAGTTCCGCGAGTCGTTCCGGCCGTTCGCCCCGTCCGTGCTGGCGGACCGGGTGAGCGACTACTTCGACATGGCGGAAGGACAGGAAAGCCCGTACATGCTGCTGGTGGCGCCGGTCTGCGAGTCGGTACGGCTGCCCGATCCCGGCGAGGAGACCCTCGAGGGGCTGGCGAAACTGCACGTGCCGCGGTCCACTGTGCCGGCGATTACTCATGTGGACTACTCGGCGCGGGTGCAGACCGTCGATGCGCGTCGTCATGGGCGCTATCATGCCTTGCTGCGCGCCTTCGAGCGCCGCACCGGATGCGGGGTGCTCATCAACACGAGCTTCAACGTGCGGGGTGAACCGATTGTCTGCCTGCCGGAGCAGGCGCACCGCTGCTTCATGGCCACGAACATGGACGTCCTCGTGCTCGAAGGACTCGTGCTGTTGAAGGGGGAGCAGCCCGATGCGGCGCCGGCCACCGAGGCGTATCTGGCTCAGTTTTCCCCTGATTGATTCGAACAGGTGATCGATGGCTGTGCTCGAGATCAACACGAACCCCACGCGTCGCGACCTGTGGTGGTTCGGCCTGCTGCTCCCGCTGTTTGTCGCCGTCGTCGGCAGCGTCGTCTGGCGGCGCACCGGCTCGTTGACCCCCGCCACGCTGCTGTGGAGTGCCGGCGGGCTGCTCAGCGGCGTGTTCGCCTGCTGGCCCGCCAGCCGACGACGCATCTACGTGGCCTGGATGTACGCGGTCTTTCCGATCGGGTGGGTGCTGTCACATCTGCTGCTGGGCGGGATCTATTTCCTGGTCATCACTCCGATCGGGATCTCGCTCCGGGTTCTGCGGGGCGACCCGCTCGACCGCGGCTTCCGGCGAGAGGCCTCGAGCTACTGGACGGCGCACACGCCCCCCGCCGGCGTTGACCGCTACCTGCGCCAGTTCTAGCAGCCCGTGGAGCCCCGCGTCGCACCGAGAACGGCGATGCGCCGCCCGCTCCGCAAGGCGCGCCGAGGGAGAATACCCGCCTGTATTCGACCGAGAAGCAACGCCGCGACGCGGGATGCAGCGCCGGTCGAATGTAGCGGGGCTTTCACCACGGGCTGCTGGGGTTGCCGGGCGTGGCGTCCGTCTGGCGGCGTTGCTTCCTGGCTGACGGAACACTAGCTAGAGTGCGGTGTCTGACAGGATCACCGATATGACCGACACCGAATCGCCGGACGGACCTGGACGTGACTTTGCGTATCAAGCCACGGCGCCGCGTCCGGGTCTGCTCATGGAGATCTGGCAGTTCCTGCGGCACAACAAGAAGTGGTGGCTGACGCCGATCATCTTGGTGCTCCTGCTCATCGGGGCGCTGATTCTTCTGGGCGGAACGGCCGCCGCACCGTTCATCTATCCGTTGTTCTAGGTTGCCCCCGCTCCTTTGTGTTTCCGAGACCGTCGGAGTATGCTAGACGAACCGGGCGCCTTGCGGGCACATCCGCAGGTGACGGCCGACCGTCTGCTTGTCTCGGCCATCGGCGCACGCGAGCACGATCCGCGCGCGGCGGGCGACCGCCGGAGCGGACCGCCACCGCCGGGCCGCGTCGCCGGACGCGGGTCCTTCAGATCGTCGACACCTTGGATGCCGGCGGAATGGAACGTGTCGCAGTGAATCTCGCCAACGCGATTCCTCGAGACCGGTTCGAATCTGGCCTGTGTACGACGCGACGTGACGGGATCCTGGCCGACCAGGTCGCCCCGGATGTAACGAGGGTGCACTTGGCGCGTGCGGGGCGTTTCGACCTGGGCGCGCTCCGTCGCCTCCGCTCGTCTATCGCTGCTCAGGAGATCGATATCCTGCATGCTCATGGTACTGCCATCTTCGCGGCCGTTGCCGCCTCCGTGTTACGTCCGCGGGTGTCGATCGTCTGGCACGATCACTACGGCAACTCTCTAGTGCCACGGCCCTGGCTGCCGTTTCGCCTTGCGGCCGTCCGCGTGTCCGCCGTGGTATCGGTGAACGAAGCCCTTGCGACATGGGCTCGCGAGACGCTTTCTGTGCCTCAGGACCGGGTCTGGTATGTTCCCAACTTCGTATGCACGCCGTCGCCTGGCGGCGCCCCTGCGTCACTGCCCGGCCAATCCGGACTCCGAGTCGTTTGTGTCGCCAACTTCCGTCCGCAGAAGAACCATCCCGATCTGATCCGAGCACTGGCGCTCGTGCGCGATCAACTGCCTGGCGTGCACCTCCTCCTGGTCGGAACCGGTCATGATCCGGATCAGGTGCGAGAGATCCGAGACCTCATAGAGCGCCATCGGCTGGACCAGTGCGTGACTCTGATGGGTCATCAAACCAACGTCTCCGCGATCTTGACCGCGTGCGATGTCGGCGTCTTGAGCTCCGTAGGGGAGGGCATGCCGCTCGCGCTCCTGGAGTATGGTGTGGCCGGCCTCGCCGCGGTCTCGACAACGGTCGGCCAGTGCGTGGAGGTGCTCGACGACGGCCGGGCGGGTCTGCTGGTGCCGCCACGAGACCCGGTGGCGTTCGCCGAGGCGCTCTTGTCGCTCCTGCGCGAACCAGCTCTCAGAAAGCAGCTGGCAGGGCGCCTCCGGGAGCGCGTGAACCGGCACTTCAGTCAGGACTCTGCCGTGCGACAAATCTGCGCCGTGTATGACGCGGTCGGGAACCAGGCCAGGGTGCGACCGGCGGAGCAAGAATAGACCGCGCAGCGGCGTGATGCTGCCGGACGGCGGTGGAAAACAGCCCCTGGCGTGGTCCACCGAGCCTCTCCACGGCAGACCTGTGTGCCTCATCCCGCCCGCCAGGCCCGCGACGATATGCCTCGGATGTCCACCGTTCGAAACCAAGGGATCTCGCCAGTTACTGCCTCAATAGGCACGATCGTGTACCGTCATCGCCAGTCCCTACACGATGTTGCACCGGCCTTGACACACGGTACCGTAGGCGATAGTTTTGAAACTGGTGGGCCTTGACTGGACGTCTGTCGCTTGACTGGCTCCGCTCGTCGATCAGATGACTGGGCCTCCTTGATACCACCTTCCATGAGGGGCGTTCTGCTCGTCGGCAACTTCCTGTCCGGTTCCGGACTGGGCCGCAATGTCATCGAGGACCTGGCAGACCGTTTGCGCCTGGCGGACGTGCCCTTGGTGTGTGCTTCGACGTATGGGAGCAGGTGCCTACGTGGTCTCGACATGCTGGCCACCACCATCTACCGCAGACGGCGCTACAGCGTTGCGGTGGTCGACCTGTTCAGCGGTTGGGCGTTCGCTTGGGGGACCACGGTGTCGATGCTCCTCCGCGTGCTGCGGTGTCCGCATGTCTTCGTGCTGCACGGCGGCGGGCTACCGATGTTCGCCAGTCGTCACGGTCGCCTGGTCCGATGGTGTCTCGGAATGGCGTCCCGCGTCGTCGCTCCGTCGAGCTTCCTACAGATCCAGATGCGGCCGTATCGCTCGGATGTCGCCTTGCTGCCGAATCCGATCGATTTAACCCAGTTTCGATGCAAGGTACGATCGTCGGTTGCACCGCGGCTCGTGTGGGTTCGCGCGTTCCACAGTATATATAGGCCGTGGCTGGCCGTAGAGGTGGTGGCGCTGTTGCGGGCTACGTGCCCGGGAGTCCAGCTCACGATGATCGGGCCAGACAAAGGCGATGGCAGCCTTGCCCGGACGCGCCAGATGGTCCAAGAGCTTGGGGTGTCGGATCGCGTGACCTTTGTCGGTCCGATTCCACACGCCGATGTGCCGAAGTGGCTCGATTCCGAGGCTATCTTCGTGAACACGACCGATGTGGACAACACGCCGGTGAGCGTGATGGAGGCCATGGCCGCTGGTCTGTGCATCGTTAGTACGAACGTGGGTGGAGTGCCGGCTCTCGTTCAGGACGGCGAGGAGGCGCTGCTGGTACCCCCCGCCGACGCGCCAGCGATGGCGGCAGCCGTGCGGCGCTTCGTCGACGATGACGAGTTGGCCGGCCGGGTATCGGCCGCCGCGCGTCGGAAGGCCGAGAGCTGGGATTGGTCGGTGATCTTGCCGCGGTGGCTACAGCTTCTCGGGGAGCTGGTCGCGACAGACAGTCTCGCGGCCTCTCGAACCGCTCCCCGTGGCCGCCCGTGAGACGCTCACAGAGGAAGAAACCAGCCTGGTTCGGCTCAGCTGCCGCCACGCGTCATGGCGTCTCGGGATGTGAGCAACCGAGCAGTAAGACCGAGACTGATCCACTGCCAGACGTAAAAACTGTTGTCGCTCTGGCCTTTCCGAAATCGGTCCCAATGAGACCGGACCAGGGGTGCGTTGAACCAGTCGGCGTACGGACCGTTCAGCGCTTCATCGACCAGCTCGCTGGCCCAGGGCAGCAAAGGGCCCCGTAGCCACTCGCGCTGCGGCGTTTGCAGCGGCCGCTTAGGGGCCTCCACGACCGTGCACGGCAGCCGATCGGCGACAATCTGGCGGAGCAGCCACTTCCCGGTACCGTCGGCGATCTTGCGGTCGGCTGGCTGGCGG
>SXOW01000242.1 GCA_005778315.1 Acidobacteriota bacterium | reverse complement strand
GGTATCAACGTGCCTATTCGCACCGTGCTGTTCAGTCGGTTGTGCAAATTCGATGGCGCGAAGACGGCCGTCCTCTCCGCGCGGGACTTCCACCAGATCGCCGGCCGCGCGGGCCGAAAGGGGTTCGACGATCAGGGATTCGTGGTTGCCCAGGCGCCGGAGCACACGATCGAGAATCGCCGACTCGAAGAGAGGGCCGGAGCCGGCAAGAAGAGGATCGTCAAGCGCCAGCCGCCCAGACATAACTTTGCCAACTGGGACCGCGCCACCTTCGAGCGGCTGCGAGACGCGGCGCCGGAACGGCTCGTCTCCCGCTTCGCGGTGTCACACGGGATGCTTCTCAACGTGCTCGCTCGACCAGGCGACGGCTGCCAAGCCATGCGACAGCTCATCTGCGACTGCCATGCGCCCGAGGCCACGAAGACCACGCTTCGACGACGCGGATGGCAGCTCTTTCGATCGCTCGTCGCCCGAGACATCATCGAGATCATTCCCAGAACGGACGCGGGCTCGCGTGTGCGTGTCAACGTGGAACTCCAGTCGGACTTCTCGATGGACGAAGCGCTGTCGCTCTACGTCCATGAGACCATTCCCCTGCTCGACCGAGACTCGCCGGAGTACGCGCTGGACCTCCTGACGCTGGTCGAGAGCATCCTGGAGAACCCGAACGCGATCCTCCTCCAACAGCTCGACCGGCTCAAAGGCCGAGCGGTGGCGGCGATGAAGGCCGAGGGCCTGGACCATGAACAGCGGATGGCGGAACTCGAGAAGCTGGAGTACCCGAAACCGCAGGCCGACTTCGTCTACGCCACGTTCAATACCTTCGCTGACCGGCATCCCTGGGTCGGGGAAGAACACATTCGGCCTAAATCGATCGCCCGAGAGATGTTCGAAGGGTTCCGGTCGTTCGCCGACTACGTGCAGGAGTATGGACTCGAGCGTGTGGAAGGGCTGCTGCTGCGGTATCTCACCAACGCCTACAAAGTCCTGCGCCAGACGGTGCCGGATGGCCTCAAGACCGACCTCGTCCTCGAGATGGAGTTGTATCTGCGGGACATGGTGCGCGGGGTGGATTCGAGTCTGCTGGAAGAGTGGGAACGGATGCAGGATCCTCGCTATCAGGCACCGGGCAACGCCCGTGACACGTCGCCGGCCCCACAGACCCCCGCCGACGTGACGCGCGACGCGGCTGCGTTCACGGCGTCCATCCGCAGCCGCCTGTTCGCGTTTCTCCGCTCTTGGTCGATTGGGTCGGACACCGCGGCGCTCGACGCGATCGGGTCGCCACCCGCGGGTCCCGATCAGCCGTGGACCACGGCACGTCTGGCTCACTCGCGCGCCGCCTTCACGAAAGAACACGGTGGCCTACGACTGGATCCCGAGGCGCGCAACCTGCGGCACACGCATATCCAGGTCTCAGACGACGGAACGACCTGGCATGTCGAGCAGATGCTGATCGACGTAGAGGCGCTCAACGACTGGGTCGCCAGGTGCGACGTCCACCTCGCCCCGTCACGCGAGGCCGGCGCGCCCGTCATCAGCCTCAGAGGCCTCGAAAGCGTGGTACCGTGACCGCGGCGCGCAGATCGGGACTTGACGTAAACCCGTCGTGCGGGCACTCTCCATACGACACGGCCTGCGCATGACCTGGGTCTGGAGGACAACCGACGTGGCTGGACGAAACGTATGCGGCTGGATGACCGCCGTGCTGGCCGCTGCCAGCGTGGGCGCGGCGGCGCAGGCCCCGGCGCCCGACACACGGGTGCTCGAGGCGGCGAGCGCCGCCGACACCATCGGCGTCGTGACCTTGCTCCAACAGGGTGCCGAGGCCAACGCCGCCCAGGCCGACGGCGCCACCGCCCTGCATTGGGCTGCCCACTACGATGACATCGCGATGGCGAAGGCCCTCCTCGATGCCGGCGCGACGGTCGACCCGGTCAACGACTTTGGTGTCACACCGCTCTGGCTCGCGGCCCTCAACGGGAGCGCGGCCATGGTCGAGTCGCTGCTGGGCGCCGGCGCGGACGCAAACGCGGCCCTCCCCTCGGGCGAGACGGTCCTGATGACGGCGTCTCGGTCAGGCTCGGCCCCCGCGGTCAGACTCCTGGTCGCGCACGGAGCGCTGGTGAACACCACGGAGCAGACGCGGGGTCAGACCGCGCTCATGTGGGCGGTGGCGCAGCAGCACCCTGAGGTCGTCGCGGCCTTGGTCGAGCTGGGTGCGGATGTCCACATGCGCTCCGATCCGTTGCCGCGCCGCATTCATACGAGAACCGAAGGTTTCAACCCGACTGGCGTCCTGGACGTGGTGCCCGGCGGGTCCACCGCGCTCCTGTTCGCGGCGCGGCAGGGCCATCTCGACCCCGGGACCACCCGGGTCGCGGCCGGCGCCGATGTCAACGATGTGGCGCTGTCCGGCACGAGCGCGCTGGTGGTTGCGGCGCACGGCGGCCACACGGCGCTGGCCATCTATCTGCTCGACCAGGGCGCGAATCCCAACGCGGCCGAGGCCGGTTACACCGCCCTGCACGCCGCCACGCTGCGCGACGACGCCACGCTGGCGGCCGCGCTTCTGGCGGCCGGCGCCGACCCCACGGCCACGGTCGTCACTGGGAGCCCGGGACGGCGGAACAGTCCGGACTACGTGTTGGAACACGATGTGGTCGGGGCGAACGCGTTCTGGCTGGCCGCGCAGTACTCTGCGCCCGGCGTCATGCAGGTGCTCGCCAACCACGGCGACCCAGGACAGGTGGTCATGCCAGGTGGCACGACCGCCTTGATGGCCGCCACCCGCGCGCAGCGACGAACTGAACCTGGGCTCACACCAAACACCGTGGAAAACGAGCGGCTCGTCCTGGAAGCGGTTCGGGTGGCCCTCGATGTCGGCGTTGATGTCAACGCCGCCGACGACGCAGGCAACACCGCCCTGCACATCGCGGCGTCGCGACATCTCGACACGGTCGTCCAGTTGCTGGTCGACCGCGGCGCCGACGTCCATGTCTGGAATCAGGAAGGCGTCACACCGCTGATGGCGGCGACCGGACGCAACGACGCCGAGGACAACAGCACGGTCGCGTTGTTACGCCAACTGGGCGCGACCGAGTAGCGTGGCTCGGCCGGAGCCCTGAGTCCTGAGACTAGACGCCGGTGAGCGGCTCGACGCTCAGCGTACCATCGCTCTTGCCGAGGCGTTCGACGGGCACACCGAGTTTCTCGGTCAGCGTCACCAACAGGTTCGGCATCAACGGATCGCCTTCGTACTTGAGGTGACGTCCGCCCTGGAGTTGTCCACCGCTGCCGCCCACCAAGAGGACAGGCAGATTCAGCGGACTATGGGCGTTGCTGTCTGACATCCCGCAGCCGTACAGGATCATCATGTTGTCGAGCAGGGATCCCTCCCCATCCGGTGTCGCTTTGAGCTTGGCCACGTAGTCCGCGAACAACGAGGCGTGATAGGCGTTGATCTTCGCCATCATCGCGATCCGCTCCGGGTCGTACTCGTGGTGGGACAGCGGGTGGTGTGCGTCTGGAATGCCGATTTCCGTGTAGGTCCGGGAACTCACCTCACGCCCCATCATGAAGGTGGTCACGCGGGTCAGATCGGTCTGATGGGCGAGGAGTTGCAGATCAAACATGAGTTCGACATGCTCGGCGAAGGTGGCCGGGATGCCTTCCGGCTGCATGAACTCCGGCACATCGACCGTGGCCTGCTGCTCCGCGGTCCGAATGCGGCGCTCGATGTCCCGAACGCCGTCCAGATACTCGTCAATCTTGAGCGTATCGGCCTGCCCCACCTCCCGTTTCAGGTCGGCCACCTTGTCCGTCACCGAGTCGAGAATGGATCGGTCGCGCTGCATCCGGGCCCGACGCACCGCCGGATCCGTGCTCCCGCTGTCGCCAAACATCTGCTCGAACACGGCACGCGGGTTGTTCTCCATCGGCAACGGCGTGTTCTGACTCCGCCAGCAAATGGTGTTGGTGTAGACACAGCTATGTCCGCCGCTACACTGGCCGGCGTTGGCGCGACTGTCGATGGCCAACTGCAGCGAGGCCAACTCGGTGTGCTGCCCATACTCTCTGGCCAGAATCTGATCCATGGAGATGTCGGCGACCGGCGCCGTCTCCCCCGCCACACCCGCTGCGCCGGTCAGGAACGTGGTCGACGCGCCAGCGTGGGCTGGTGTCCAGTATCCCCTGAGGCCGGACACCACCGTCATCTGATCTTTGAATGGAGCGAGGGGCTGGAGAATCGGGGTGAGGTCAAAGCCTGTGCCGACCTCGGTTGGCGTCCAATGCTCCATTGCGATGCCATTCGGCACATACACCACGCCGAAGCGCCGGGGACTGGCGGCCGCCGTTCGCGAGAATGCGGACAGCGCCGGCACCATCGCGTCGAGGAGGGGCAGCGAGAGGGCCGCCCCCAAACCGCGTAGCACCGTCCGCCGTGGGAGCGACATCTTCGTAATAATCATGGTTGAGATCCGTGGCCTGTCTGGGCCTTCATCCGTGGTTCGTCACGTGACGGCCGCTGCGACGATCCTGCGTGCACGATCACGATTCAGCGGTCGACCGGGCTAGCCGCTGCCGCCAGCACTGGTTCCTCGCCCCGCGAACGCCGTCCCTGAAACGGGGCGCTCTTCACGATGCCGAGAACAATCGACGACCAGCGATACTCCTGCCGCGCCGCGTCGCGCAGCACCTGGCGCACGCTCGGCCGGTCGTAGTATTCGAGTCCACGGCCCACGGCGTAGGCCAGCAGCTTCTCGGTGACCGCGCCCGCGAACTCTTCATCACGGCTCAGCAGGACGCCCCGCAGGCCGACTGGCCCCTCGAACTGGGTGCCGCTGGGCATCGTGCCCGACGAGTCAATCGGGAGCCCGGCTTCGCTGGTCGCACGCCAGCTCCCGATGGCGTCGAAATTCTCGAGCGCAAAACCCAGCGGATCCATGGGGGCGTGACAACTCGCGCAGACCGGGTTGGCCCGATGCTGTTCCAGCCGATCGCGGACCGATGCTGGCACCCCACCCTCCCCGCGGTCCGGCAGCCCTGGCACATTGGGTGGGGGCTCCGGCGGAGGCGCCCCCAGCATGCTCTCAAGCAGCCATTTCCCGCGCAGCACCGGCGACGTGCGATTGGGATGCGAGGTCACCATCAACAGCCCACCGTGCCCCAACAGGCCGCCGCGCGGATGGTTTTCGTCCAACGTGACACGACGAAAGCGGTCGCCATAGACGCCGGGGACGCCATAGTGGCGAGCCAGTCGCTCGTTGAGGAATGTGTAGTTCGCGCTCAGGAGTTCCAGCAGACTTCGGTCCTCACGAATGGTGCTCCCCACGAAGAGTTCCGTTTCGCGCCGAAACGCGTTCCGCAGGTTCTCGTCGAATTCCGGGTAATCGGCCGACTCGCGCTCTTGCGAGTCGAGGTTACGCAGTCGCAGCCACTGGCTCACGAAGTTGTCGATGAGCGCTTCCGAGCGCGGGTCCGCCAGCAGTCTCCGCGTCTGCTGCTCCAGCACGTCCGGGTCGCTGAGCGTGCCCTGCTCAGCCACGCGCAGCAGCGCGTCGTCCGGCACGCTGCTCCACAAGAAGAACGACAGACGTGACGCCAGTTCGATGTCGTTGAGTCGGTACGGGGTATTGGGCGCCAGCCCTGCAGGATCGCGCTCTATCCTGAACAGGAAATCGGGGTCGACGAGCAGCCGCTCCAGCGCGAGCTGGATCCCCGCGTCGAAATCCCCATCGGACCGCCCCGAGGTGTAGAACTCCATCAACGTCGCCACGTCTGCCTCACGCACCGGCCGGCGATAGGCCCGCCGAGCGAGCCGCGACAGAATCTGCCTGGCACACGCCTCTTCCTCAGCCGCGGCCCGGGGCTGACAGACGAACACTTCGCGCCGGCTGGGCGTATCTCCTGGCCCATCCACGCTGTACGGGCCGCCGATGGCAACCTGCTCGACGCCCGGGTTCTCATCGTACCGCTCATCGACGAAGCGTCCGTAGCCACGGTTGCGGGGCTGGAGCACGCCATCGGCTTCGAACAGTCCTCTGACGAAGGACACGCCGACGGTTCGTGGCCCTGCCTTGGCAGCAAAGCGGACTTGCAGACCGGCGTCGCCGGTGTTCATGTAGTACTCCCACTCAGGATCTCCAGCAATGTTGCCGGAAAAACTCAGTGGCGCCATCCGCCCGACCGCGTCGGCGTCGCCAACCGAAAACCGGGTGATCGGGGCGCCATCCACCCGAACGTCCAGCTCCTGCGGTGACGAAAACCCGACGATGTAGTCAGAGAAGTTTCGGTGCAGCCGAATCTGAATCGTGTACTCGCCGTCTACCGGAAAGTAGTGCTGAACCGCGACGCCACCACGCGACCCGAAGGACAGCGCGTCGTCCTGTCGATCGTCCTGTACCAGGGCAGGATGCACGCGATAAGTCGCGACCGACGGCCCGACCGGAGGCGTCCCAACGGCGAGACGGCTGATTTTCCTGGCCGCGGACAGATACCGCGATACCAGG
>SXOW01000241.1 GCA_005778315.1 Acidobacteriota bacterium | reverse complement strand
TTCGCGCGCAGTCTCCTGCACCAGCTTCTGTTCGTCCGTCAGCTCGAAGTTCATGGTGTCCTCGTCCACTCGGCGGGCAGGCCGTGTTGCATGCGCCGCTACTCGAGGGTCATCAACGGGTCGTCTTCTTCGACCTGCTGGCCGACCTGCGCCTGGATCGCGGTAACGGTGCCGTCAGCCGGTGCATACACGACGGTCTCCATTTTCATGGCCTCCAGCACCACCAACTCGTCGTCTTCCTCTACGGTGTCTCCGACTTTGACGGCCACCGACAGGACCTTGCCGGCGAGCGGCGCCAATACCTCTTCTGCCATGTCGTCCTCTCCCAGATGGGGCTCGACCCCGATGCACCGCGACCCCGTCGAGCGGGCTAACCGAGCATCGTCAAGAAGATGCCCGCGGCTATGGCGGTTCCGATCACACCCGACACATTCGGTCCCATCGCGAACATGAGCAGGTAGTTCTTCTTGTCGGCCTCCGCCCCCATCTTGTGCGCGACCCGTGCGGCCATCGGCACCGCCGACACGCCCGCGGCACCGATGAGCGGATTGATCTTATCGTTGGTGAACAGGTTCATGAGCTTGGCCAGCAGAACACCGCAGGCGGTGCTGACCGCAAACGCGGCCAACCCAAGCACGAAGATGAAGATGACGTCACCACGCAGAAAGACGTCGGCACTCATCGTCGCCCCGACGGTCACGCCCAGGAAGATGGTCGCGATGTTCATCAGGGCGTTCTGCGCGGTATCGGTCAGCCGCTCCACCACTTTCGATTCGCGGAACAGATTCCCCAACATGAACATGGCAATCAGCGGCGCCGACGCGGGAACCAGCAACACGATGACGATCGTCGCTGCCACCGGGAACAGCCGTTTCTCCCGGGCCGTCACCTTGCGGGACTTCTTCATACGGATCTTGCGTTCCTGCTCCGTGGTCAGCAGCCGCATGATCGGTGGCTGAATGATGGGAACCAGCGCCATGTACGAGTAGGCCGCGACCGCGCAGGCGCCGAGCAGATGCGGTGCGAGCTGGGCGGCCAAGAAGATCGTGGTCGGGCCGTCGGCCCCACCGATAATGCCGATGGTGGCCGATTCCTGCAGCGTAAATCCGAAGGCCTGCGCCGCGAAGAACGTGACGTAGACGCCGCCCTGGGCCGCCGCTCCAAGGAACATCAGCCGAGGTTGTGACAGCATCGGACCAAAATCGGTGTGCGCGCCGAGGCCCAGGAAGATGAGCGGCGGAATCACCTCCCATTCGACCCCGTAGTGGTACAGGCGCCAAATCAACCCCTCGTCGGGGGTCATCAACCCGGTCAAGGGCAGGTTCGCCACGAGCACCCCGAACCCGATCGGCAGCAACAACAGCGGCTCGAATTCCCGAGCGATCGCCAGATAGATGAGGGTCAACCCGATCATCCACATGACGACCATGCCGGGCGTCACGGCGAACACACCGAGCTGTTCGAAGAAGGGCACAGCCGATCTAACGGTCCGAGACGAGGGCCAACAGCTTCATCAGCACGTAGAGCACCGCGATGCCGACGAACACGCCGCTGAAACCGTTGATAAAAACACTGGATGCGGTAACCACGGGGACTGTGGGTGGGAGGCCGCCCCTGTCGGGCCCCGCACGCGCTCACGATTATACGTCGCGATCAGGTCCCGGCTTGACGGACTTGCGCCGAGTCGGCCGGTGCGGTACAAGCAGGCAGTGTCCGCAACCCGACCACGGCACTCGACCACGGGTCGCTCACCACGGCCCACCGGGCCCCAACGAGATCCTGCCGCACCGGCGCCGGCGTCTGTGCGCCTGCTGGGGGGCCCCGCCGGCCTGGCACTGGCCCTCCTAGCGACGTCGTTCACGCCCCGTGTAGCTGGCAATGACGTCCTCGCCGGCTCCTTCTGGGCCGCCGGAGCCGTGCTGCTCGCCTGGGTGTCGTTTCTCGTCATCACGCGGCGGCGCGACACCACGGCTCGAACCCTGGAGGTGGTGCTCCGTCCGCAGCACTATCTGCAGGCCACGGTTCAACTGTCGGTCGTCCTCTATTGGGGCTACTTCTGGCGACCGGTGTACGACCACGCGTGGCTGCTGCTGGCGCAACTGCTCTTCGCCTATGCATTCGACATGCTGCTGACCTGGTCGCGGCGGCCACGATACGTACTCGGATTCGGCCCGTTTCCGATCATCCTGAGCACGAATCTCTTTCTCTGGTTTCGCGACGATTGGTTCTACCTGCAGTTCATGATGCTGGCGGCCGGGTTTCTCGGCAAGGCACTGATTCAGTGGCAGCGGGAAGGCCGCCGCACGCACATTTTTAATCCATCCGCGTTCTCGCTCGGCCTGTTCTCGCTCCTGCTCATCGCCACCGGTACGACCGAGTTGACCTGGGGCCAGGAGATCGCGTCGACGCTCACGCTCGCGCCTCGCATCTACCTGTTCCTGTTTCTGTTGGGCCTGGTCGTGATGTACGTCTTCTCGATCACGCTGGTTGCCGGATCGGCCGCGATCGTGCTGTTCGGTCTGAGCGCCCTCTATTCCGGCGCGACCGGGGTCCCCTACTTCATCGATTCGGAAATCCCGAGCGCCGTTTTTCTCGGGCTGCACCTGCTGGTCACGGACCCTTCCACCTCACCGCGCACACCTATCGGGAAGCTGCTGTTCGGAACGCTCTACGGCGTGGGCGTGTTCGCCTTGTATGCGCTGTTGGGTATCGTGGGTGTCCCGACCTTCTACGACAAGCTGCTCTGCGTACCGTTGCTCAATCTCAGCGTGGAGCGGCTCGATCGCGTGGCGCGGCGCCTCCGACCCGCCGGCGTCCTGCCCTTTCCAGGTCAGACAGGCCCCGACTGGACGCCGGGACGGGCCAACCTGGTTCACATCGGCGTGTGGGTCCTGTTCTTTGGTCTCATGGCCGCAGTCGGGTCAACCGATGGTCGACATCGAGGTGACACCGTCCCGTTCTGGCAGGCCGCGTGCGCCGAGGATCGGCCGCTCGCCTGCCAGCGGCTCATCCAGATTGAGACCAACTACTGCAGTGATAACGCGGGCTGGGCCTGCAACGAGCTTGGACGACACCTCGCAGGGAGTGACGTCATCGCGGCCGATCCCGAACGGGCACGCGACTACTTCGGGCAGGCGTGCGAACTCCGCTTTCAGGCGGGATGTCTGAACCTGCTTGTCATGGGAACCGCCGATCGCCCGGCCCCGCCGGAAGAGACGACACTCCTTCAGGCCAACCCCAGACCGCTGGACCTCCGGCTACTGCTTCGAGAGGCTGGCCCCAACCTGGTCGACATGCCGGAGCCGGCGCTCTACGCGCGGGCGTGTGAGCACGGATGGGGTTTCGCGTGTTGACCGAGCCAACGCTGCGAGTGTGGCCATGACTTCGGCGTCCGCCTCGACGACTCCGTCAGACGTGTCACCACCGCGCCCCTGGTTTGGGCTCACGGTCCTGGTGGTGCTGGTGGCGGGGGTTGCGGCGTGGCTGTTTCTGCATCGGCCGAGTCCCGCGGATCCGCCTGCGCCCGACACCCCCGTCGCGCCGGTTGAACTGGCCGGCTTCCACGCGAACGCCTGGTTCCTTCCGGACGCGCCGCTCTACGGGTTCGTGGAAATTCCTGCCGGCACGTTCCTGATGGGCAACGACACACGCACGGATGCCATGGCATTCGAGAACGAGCGGTGGTCTGCCAGCCAAGCCCAGGGGACGGTGCACCTGCCCACGTTCTACCTCGCGCGCTATGAAGTGACCGTCGCGCAATTTCAGGCGTTCGTCCGTGAGACCGGGGCCACCGTCGATGCGCGCACCTGGCTGAATCCGGCCAACCACCCGGTCGCATTCGTCTCCTGGCCCGACGCGGTGGCCTACTCCGGGTGGCTGGACGGTGTCCTCCGTCAGTCGTCCGAGACGCCACCTCAGCTCTCGGCACTTCTTGCCGCAGGCTGGCGTGTGACGCTGCCGACGGAAGCCCA
>SXOW01000240.1 GCA_005778315.1 Acidobacteriota bacterium | reverse complement strand
TCGGTCAGCAGTCCGTAATGACGCCCTGTGAGACGCCCGAACTCCGCGTGCGACTCGACCAGCCACTGGAGAATCGGCTCGATAAAGTTGTTCCGCCGCGCGACCACGCCCTGCATGTAGTGTTCCTGGTTCTGAACCGGGCCCAGCAGCACCGGATTGGCCAGGTCGTACATCTTGGGCACGCGTCGACGTGTGGGACCGAACAGGATGCGCTGCGCCTCGGTCGGGCACTCGATGATGTCGTCCGGGGCCCCCAGGAACGTCCGGATGAGTTCCGACTCGTGGCGATAGAAGGTCCGCTCGAGATGGGTGGTGAGAAACCCATCCTGCACGTTCATGCCGGGAGTCAGGCTCGTTTCGGTGACCCGGCGCAAGATCAGGGATTGGTCGGCAGCCTGCTGGGCGTCTTTCGCGAAGACGATGATCCACCCGGTGTCCAGCACACCGTTGATGTCATCGTGGCCACAGTGGACGTTGAGCGCGTGCTTGGTCAGCGCCCGTGCGCCCACTTGCACGATCATGGTCGAGGCCTTGCCAGGCGCGTGGTAGTACTGCTCGGACGCGTAGGGAAGACCTTGGCCTGACGTGAAATTCACCACCCGTCGCCCGCACACGGAGTAGGCGATGGCTCCACCCTGCGCCGCGTGCTCGCCCTCCGCCTCGATCGCCGTCGTGCTGCGGCCGAAGACGTTGAGGTTGCCTTCCGCGAAGGACTGCTGATACAGCTCGCCGCCTTCGGTGGATGGTGTGATGGGATAGTAGACGCCGCCGTCCGTCACCCGCGCTTCGGTGTGATACGCGACGAGCTGGTTGCCATTGGCTGTCACCCGAATGCCCGGATAGGCGGGCTTGCCCCCGACGGTGTTGCTAGCGTCCTTCCCCATGACACACACGCTCCAATACCTAAATGTGGACCCCCGGACCGGGGCCCCCTGACCATGTGGCTGATCCTTATCTGGTCCAGCCAATTCTATGCGGCAGGTGGGCCTTGCGGCAACGCCTGCGAAGGTTGAGGTTCCCGAGCCGCCGCCGGGTACAATTGGCGGACTCTCTGACATCGACGCGCGTGGCGACGATGGCCGCTGTGGAACAGGAGTTCTTGACCATGACCACCCCCCTGACGACATCTCCTCGCACGGTCCCGCGTGTCCCGTTGCTCCTGATCTTCGCGAGCCTTCTGGCCCAGCCGGTGGATGCGCAGGACGACTGGCGCGCCTGGGGTCGAGACGGCGGCAATCAGAGGCACTCGCCATTGACGCAAATCACCACCGACAACGTGTCCACGCTGGTGCCGGCCTGGCGCTACGAGATGCCCCGGCCGGGCCTGCCGTCGCGGCCGGCCCAGTCGACGCCGCTTATGGTCGACGGCGTGCTGTATCTCTCGTTTCCGTACTACCGCGTGGTGGCCGTGCAGCCGGAGACCGGCGAGGAGCTCTGGCACTACACCGCGCCAGGGCAGTGGGACTCGGCCGAGCACCAGCAGCACTGGACCGGCGGGTCGATGCGGGGACTGGCGTACTGGGAGGGGGACGACCGCACCCCGCCGCAAATCGTGTTCGGGACTGAAGAGGGCGAACTGATTTCGCTCGACTCCAAGACCGGCGTTCCCAACGGCCGGTTTGGCAACGACGGCTACGTCGACTTGAAGACCGACGACGTGATGAACGGCTTCCCGAATATGCACTACGGGATCGGGTCAGGGGTCGCCGTCCACAAGCACCTGGTGTTCACCGGGGTCCACAACGCGGATGAAACCGGATCCAAGGGGCCGGCGGGCGACGTGCGCGCGTGGGATCTGCGGACGGGTGAGCTGGTGTGGACGTTCCACACCGTGCCGCATCCGGGCGAGGTCGGCAACGAGACCTGGCTCGACGGCTCCTGGGAGAACACCAGCGGTGCCAATATGTGGACCTTCTTCACCATCGATGAAGAGCGCGGCATCCTGTATATGCCGCTTGGCTCCGCCCTCAACGATTTCTATGGCATGGACCGGCGGGGCGACAACCTTTTCGCGAACTCGATCGTCGCGGTCGATGCGATGACCGGGGAGCGGCTCTGGCACTTCCAGGCCGTGCACCACGACCTGTGGGACCTGGACATGCCGGTGCCGCCCATCCTGTTTGATGTGGAGCGGGACGGCGAGGCGATCCCGGCGGTTGGCGTCATGACCAAGTATCCCGTGCTGTTCATCTTGAACCGGGTGACCGGCGAGCCGATCTACGAGATCGAGGAACGCCCGGTCCCAGGCGGCGACGTGCCGGGAGAATACTATTCCGCGACGCAGCCGTTTCCCGTGAAGCCGCCGCCGTTCGGGCGCATCAGCTTCACGATGGACGACATCGCGACGGTCGCGCCGGAGCACACCGCGGCGTGCCGCGAGCTGTTGATGACGTACGACGGCGGGCGCAACCGAGGTCCCTTCACGCCTCCGTCCGAGCAGGGCGCGCTGGTGTTCCCGTCGACGGGCGGCGGGACCGAGTTTACCGGCGGCACCTTCGATCCGACCCTGGGCTACTACATCATCAACTACGCGGACACCGGGCACATCAGCACGCTGGAGCGTGTGGGGGAGGACCCCGACCGCGAAGGGTACGTGGGCCCGCCGGAGTCGCGTCGGGCGTACTGGCACGTCGTCGACCGGCTGACCGTGGACGGGTGGCCGTGCTGGCAGCCGCCCTGGTCGAGCCTGGTCGCGGTGGACGTGAACACCGGCGAGATCGCCTGGAAGATCCCGTTCGGCACGGTCGAAGGCGCCCCGCCGGGCCTGTTGACCGGCGCACCCAACTCGCAAAAGGGTGGACCCACCTCGACCGCGGCTGGCCTGCTCTTCATCGGGGGCGCGTCGGACCGGCGGTTCCGCGCCTACGAGACGAAGACCGGCCGCGAGCTCTGGAGTGTCGAGACGGAGCAGATGATCAGCGGCGCGAATCCGATCACCTATATGGGCGCAGACGGCAAGCAGTATGTGACGGTGGCGGCCGGGACGACGTTGCTGAGTTACAGGTTGCCGTGAATCGTCTGCCGTCGTCCAGACCTGTTCGAGCGGTAGCGCGGGGTCAGGGCAACGGCATGTCGGGGCTGTGACGACCGGGGTGGAGCGGGCGAAGTCCGCAACCCGCCGAAATGGGGGCTCTATGAGGCGATGGATACAGGCTGTGGCGTTGTGCACGTGGGCGGGTATGGGCCCAGCGATGGTCCAGTCCTCCCACGCCGGCCAAGTGCCGGCGGACGTGCATGCCGAGTCTCGCAATCGACTCCCACCGATCGACCGGGCTGAGCTCGATGTCACGCGGCGAGCGGCCCATGACGCGGCCGCTCCGCAGAGCGCCGCAGCCTTGCGCCTCCATGGCTCCGGCGCCGACCTCCGGTTCTCCGGGCCACTCGGGCGCCAGCTGACCGAGCTGGCCATCCTGACCACGGCCCGCGAAATCGACCAGCCGTACGAGTGGGCGATGCACGAGCTCGACGCGCTGGCGGTGGGAGTGGATGAGGTGCTCATCGACATCGTGCGGCATCGGAAGCCGATCGCGGGGGTGGGTGATCCGGAGGCGATCATCCTGGAGGTGGGCCGGGAGCTCTTGACGACGCATCGACTCGGCGCCCAGACCTACGCGCGTGCGCTGGCAAGGCTGGGACAGACCAACCTCGTGGACCTCATCGACCTGATGGGTCGGTACGTGTCCACCGGCGCGACACTCACCGCGTTCAACCAGCAGATGCCGATGGGCTGGCGCCAGTCGCTCCCGCTGCCGTTCACCCATCCCACTGACATCCACGCCGATTCACGCAGCCGTCTTCCTCTCCGGCCCGGCCCGTACACCACCTCGGTGAGCGCGCTCTACGGGCGAATGGCGTCTCCGGGGGGCATCGGCCCCTTCCAGATTCGGGCCTACGGCCAGGGCCTCTCGTCGCTCGAGTCGAGGGTCGGGGAGCGACTGACGATGCTGGCGATTCTGGTAACGGCGCGCGCGCACGACTCTCAGTACGATTGGACCATGCACGAGCCGCTGGCGGTTGCCGCTGGCGTGCAGCCGGAGGTGATCGAGATCATCCGCCATCACCGGCCCTCAACCGGGCTCGACGAGCAGGATGCCGCACTGATCGACTTCGCTCGCGAGCTCTTCGCCGACCACAACATCGCGGCCGACACCTACGCGCGCGCCGTCAGCGCATTTGGCCAGACCGACCTCGTCGACCTCGCCGCGTTGATGGGGACGCACGCGGCGGATGCGACGATCTTTGCAGCATTCGACCAGCAACTACCAGACGGCGTCGAGCCTCGGCTGCCGCTTCGGTAGTCGAGGCCGTGGCCACCGGGTGAGAGGCGCATCGCAAGGCTGAAGCGTTGCGCCACGGAGGGGGGCGGTTGTGGCGTCCAGACAGGTCGACGAATCTCGCGATCAGCTGGTTCAGCGTGTCCATGTCCGCCTCGAAGGTGGTCGGTGCGGTTCCCCCTCGCTCCTGGTCCACTTCAGGTGCGGTCTCAACGCCCTTCGGCCGCGTCACCGCCTGATGCACATCGTCATCAAATATGGACGCGAAGGACACGAGAGCCTCTGTAGAGCGGCAGTGAACGCGGGTCCTCGATGGGACATCCGCGACGCGCTGTGGCCCCGATCGGCCACCTCCATCGTAGGCCGCAGTATCGCGCAAGCGCCAGCGCCCCGTGGACTCCTGGTCCCGAGTGCCTCGAGCCCCGTGCGTCGATCAGTGACTCGGCTCAGTGCGAGCCAGACCACCCAGCGGAGGTGTTGAGGCCGGGGCCCGTCGGTGGCCGGTGGCCTGCTCAAATGCGTAGGCGAGTCCGAGGAGGCGCGGCTCGGCGAATGGCCGTCCCAGCAGTTCCAGCCCAACCGGTAGGTCGTCCGGTGTGAAGCCGGCGGGCACCGAGATGGCCGGCAACCCCGCGTGGGGACTGAGCCGACAGTTGTCGCCGCCCTGCGGTTGGCCGATGACGGCGGCCACCTGGCGCATGGTCGGATACATCAGGGCATCCAGCTCCAACTCGTCCAGTGTCGTGATCACCAGATGACGTACCGTGTCACGTCGCGCCAGCGCGTCCCGGTATTCCTCAGTATCGAGCGTGTCCACCGCGTTCGACGCCGTGAGACGCGCCTCCACGTCGGGGTGATAGCGGCCGTCGGCCAGTATGTCGGCCAGCGATGGCGCCCCAGGAATGTCAGCGAGATAGCCGTCCAGTCCGAACTTGAACTCATGGCTCAGGACGACATAGCTGTCCAGCAACTCGGCCAGGCCATCGATGTCCACCGCCACCACCTCGGCGCCAAGGTGGCGCAGGTCGTCGACCGCTTCGTCGATCACGCGCGCGACCGGCTCGTCCTCGATGTCCTGACGCAGCAGCATGGTCAGGACCCCCAATCGGGCTCCGCGCAGTGCGTCTGCGTCGAGTGCCGTCAGGTAGCTGTCTGGAATGTTGGCGTCGGCCCCCGCGGTGACCGGATCCGACGGATCCGACCCGACGGTCGCGTCAAGCAGCAACACCAGGTCGGTCACACTCCGTGCGAGCGGTCCGGCGATGTCGAACGTGGTCGACAACGGCACGACGCCATCTCGACTCGACAGACCAGACGTGCCGCGTAATCCGACGAGATTGTTGTGCGCTGAAGGAATCCTGATTGACCCGCACGTGTCGCTGCCCATCCCAGCCGCCGCGAAACTGGCGGCCACGGCGGCCCCGGTCCCGCCGCTCGAACCACCCGGGTTGCGGGTCGGGTCGTAGGGGTTCCGCGTCTGGCCGCCCATCGAGCTCACGGTGGTGAGGCCACGCGCGAATTCGTGCAGGTTGGTCTTGCCCAGGATGACCGCGCCCGCCTCACGCGGGCGCGTCACCTGAAAGCCGTCGTCAGGAGGCATCACTCCGGCCATCGCCACCGACCCGTTGGTGGTCGGCAGGCCTGCCATGTCGTAGTTGTCTTTGATCAGCAGCGGCACACCGTGGAGCGGGCCGCGGGCGCCCGTCGCGCTGTGTTCAGCGTCGAGCGCCCTCGCGGTCGTGAGCGCGTCGGGATTGAGTGTGATGACGGTGTTGAGCGCCGGTCCCTGCTCGTCGTAGGCCTCGATTCGGGCCAGATAGCCCTCGACGAGTTGCTCCGACGTCACGCGGCCTGCGGCCATCGCGGCGCCGAGCTCTAGGATTGATGCCTCGGTCACTTCGAACGCGACGGGCCGTGGTGCCTCAGTCTCAGAGCAGGCAGCGCCCAAGAGCAGCAGTGGCCCGGCGAGTCTGGTCCAGGCTGCGGCTCTGGGCCGCGGCGTCCCTGCGACAACCGAGCGACCTGCCGTGGTGTGCGAGGAACGGTCAATCACCGGTGTCAGTATCCCACGACGTCGGGATCCTTCCCTCCGGGTCCAGCCTTGACACGGTCGGGAATCTTGACGACAGTTCAGATCGACGATGGACGGCCGTGCCGGTCGTCAGGGAGAGATCGATGATGAGAGCCGAACGAGTCGCGCGAAGAGGCCTGTGGCTGGTCGGCGCCGTCTGTGCCGTGTGGCTCGGTACCGCCGGTGATGCGTCGGCGCAGCGGCTCACCGGAACCGAGAATGGCGAGTGGCGCTATCTCGGGGGCGACGCCGGGCACACCCGTTCGTCGCCTCTTGACCAAATCAACGGCGACAACTTCTCGGACCTCGAAGTGGCGTGGATCTGGCGTGGTGACAACTTCGGACCGAACATCGACTACTTCAATCGCTCGACCCCGATTTTTGTGGATGGCGTGCTCTACACCGTGGCCTCCCCGCGACGCCAGGTCGTCGCCATCGAGCCCGCCACCGGCGAAACCCTCTGGACCTTCCGCGAGCCAGAGACCATCCGGCACCTCCGGTCTCCGCGTCGGGCGTACGGCAAGGGCGTCGCTTACGCCGAGGTCAATGGACGTGGCGTGATTTTCGTGACGAGCCCGGCCTTTTTCTTGTGGGCGCTCGACGCCAAGACCGGCCGTCCACTGGAAAACTGGGGCACGGCGGTGCCGCTGGATGGCTTCCCGGCCTCGGGCGGCCTCGACTTGATTCCGCCGCTGGTCGCCGACTGGGGGCGATGGCAGGACCGCAGCGCCAGCTACGACGCCAACTACGGCATTCCCCGAGAACTCGGGATGGTGACCGCCTCGGCGCCGCCGATTGTCGTCAACGGGGTGGTGGTCGTCCTTGTTGGGCACCAACCCAGCTATGGCCAGACGCGCATCGAGAATGTGCCTGGCGACATCATGGGTGTCGATGCCGCGACTGGTGCGGTGCTGTGGAAGTTCCACGTCATCCCGCGGCCCGGCGAATTCGGCCACGAGACCTGGGAAAACGATGCCTGGCAGTGGTCCGGCGACATGTCGACGTGGGCGCCGGCCTCAGCCGACCCGGACCTGGGACTGGTCTATCTGGTGACGAACGCGTCGACCGTCCAGTCGTACACGGGGCACCGTCCCGGTGACAACCTGTTCGGCGGGTCGGTGCTCGCCCTCGACGTCAAGACGGGCGAGCGCCGGTGGCACTTCCAGATTCATCGCAGCGACCAGTGGAACTACGACCTGCCCACGCCACCCATGTTGATGGACCTGACGGTGGACGGCCGGCGG
>SXOW01000022.1 GCA_005778315.1 Acidobacteriota bacterium | reverse complement strand
TGGCAGGTTGTCAACGAGCATCACCTCGAAAAGGCGTACACCTTCTCCGATTTCAGGCAGGCGCTGGACTTCACCGTCCGGGTCGGAGAGATGGCGGAGGAGCAGGGGCACCACCCCGACATCGCCTTGTCGTGGGGGCTGGTGAAGGTGACGATCTGGACCCACAAGATCGACGGTCTGACCGAGAGCGACTTCGTCTTCGCCGCCAAGTCGGATCAGTTGGTCACTGGCTGAGCGCGACCCGCCTGAGGGCTCGCGACAGACAGGGGCGCCAAGGAGCCGTCACGAACGGCTGGTGTAAGATCACAGGCTTGCGATTCCGGAGAGAGCGTTGACCGAGACCAAGACGATAGAGGCGAGCACCGCGCTTGACGCGTGGGTGCGAGAGATCATCGAGTGGCACTTCAACCCTGACAGTGGATGTCCGTTTTGGCTCAACTGGGCTCAGCAGGCCGGATGGGATCCGCGGCAGCACGTGCAGGGCTTCGCCGACCTCACGAGGTTCCCCCACTTCGAGGACGATTGGCTCCGGGGCGGGCCCGTCCGACGCTGGGTGCCGAAGGCGTACGCCGAACGTCCCACGTTCGTGTTCGAGACGGGCGGTACCACCGGCATTCCGAAGAGTCGCGTCGCCCAGGAGGACTTCCGCATCGACTACGAGTTGTTCTCCGAGACCTTGCCGGAGGAATTCTTCCCCACGGGAAGCGACTGGTTGATGCTGGGGCCGAGTGGGCCCCGTCGGCTTCGGCTGGCGGTCGAGCACCTCGCGCAGTATCGGGGGGGTGGCATCTGTTTCTGCGTGGACCTCGATCCCCGCTGGGTCATCAAGCTGATCAAGAAAGGCTGGATGGAGCACCTCAAGGCCTACCAGGATCACGTCATCGATCAGGCGCTCACCGTGCTCTCGGCCGGCCACGACATCAAGTGCATGTTCGCGACACCGAAGTTGCTCGAGGCGCTCGCGAGTCGGTTGGAGGAGAACGGCTCGAGTCTGAAGGAGGCGGGGATCACCGGGATCTTCGCTGGCGGGACCGAGTTCACGCCGCAGTGGAATCGCTTTGCCCACGAGGAGTTGCTGGACGGCATCTACATGACGCCGACCTATGGCAATACCTTGATGGGACTCGCGGCCAGCCCACCGAGCGGGCCCGAGAAGGGGTACAAGATTACCTACCACGCCCCGCAGCCGCGGGCCGTCCTGCAGGTGGTGAACTTCGACGATGCCGAGCAGGTCGTGGGCTACGGCGAAACCGGTCGCGTGATGTTGACGACCCTCACGAAAGAATTCTTCGTGCCCCGGTTCCTGGAGCGCGACGAGGGGGAACGGGAGCCTCCGTGCGAGCAGTATCCGTGGGACGGCGTGAGCGGCGTGCGACCGTTCAGCCAATTGGGGTCGGCCACCACCGTCGGCGTGTACTGACCCGCTGATCGGCCAGCAGACATCGGAAACAAAGGAGAAGGCAGTGCTCAGAGCAAGCAACGGACGACGGCGGCCGACTTATTGGGCCGCGGGGGTGGTGATGGCGCTGGCGACCGCGACGGTCGCTTGTGGTGGCGCCGCGCCAGAGGCGGAACCGGTTGAGGAGGTGGCTGCGCCGCCCGTGGAGGACCGCTCGTCGGTGACGCCGACGGTTGGATTCGTCAGCCCAGCCGACGGCGCGACCGTCTCGAGTCCGGTGTCGATGGAATTCATCGTGTCGAACCTCAACATTTCACCGGTGCCAGCAGAGGTCGTAACTCCTCGCCAGGGCATGGGCCACCATCACCTGGGCATCGATACCGAGTGCCTTCCCGTTGGCGAGGCGATCCCCAGGGCCGACCCCTGGGTGCATTTCGGAGATGGTTCGCAGGTCTTCGAGACCATGCTTCCCCCAGGACCACATACCCTCACGCTGCAGATTGGCGATGACCTGCACGTCACCCAGGACGGTCTGTGCACCACCATCTCGATCACCGTCGAGTAGGCGGTCTCGTCGACTAAGGAACCTCCATCTTTTCGCCCTGTGTGCGAATCCAGAATCGATAGAGCCGTGATTCACTTTCCGATACTCCGGTGGGGTCAGCCCTATACCAGCCTTGAAACGACTCAGGTTCACCATTTCATTACAGGTGAGCCGGTGGCCGAAGTCAGCCAGGCCAATCCGGGCATGGTGGCGCGCGACCTGCGTAAGGGGTCTGAACGGGCGCGCGAGGCGCTTCGCGAGATTCCGTGCGTGGACTTGCTGGCCATGGTCAAGAAGGGCGGCGAACTCTTCAAGTCGGCGGAGTTGCCCCTGGGTGACGGCACGCAAACGCCGGACGATTTTGTGAGGCAGCAGTCGGCGACGACCGGTCTGCCGGAGCACATGTGCCGGATGAACATGGGCAAGCTCGAGTACGTGCTCAGTCATCTCGACCAGGTGCTCAGGTCGCTGACGCGGAGGCTGGACTACGACATTCTGACCCGCGGCTTTGGGGAGGAAGACGGCGTGATGCGCAGCTACCAGGCGACCACGCCGGTGGTGGGCATGGTGTTGCCCTCCAACTCGCCCGGTGTGCACAGCCTCTGGCTGCCGATCATCCCGCTACAGATCGGTCTGGTGCTCAAACCTGGTCCTCAGGAGCCGTGGACGCCGTGGCGTATGGCGCAGGCGTTCTTCGAGGCCGGTATACCCAGAGAGGCCATCGCGCTCTATCCCGGGCTCGGTGAAGTTGGTGCCGCCGTGCTGAACAACACGGCTCGGAGTCTGATCTTCGGCGGGACCGCAACCGTAGAACACTACGCCGCCAGTCCTGGCGTGCAGGTCCACGGTCCCGGTTTCAGCAAGATCCTCATCGGGGAGGACCAGGTCGACAACTGGGAGCAATACGTGGATGTCATGGTCGACAGCGTGTTGACCAACAGCGGTCGAGGCTGTATCAACTGCTCCGGCATCTGGGCCCCACGGCACACCCGCGAGATCGCCGAGGCCCTGGCAAAGCGACTCGGGCCGATCGCGCCGCTGCCGCCGGAGGACCCGGAGGCCGCGCTGGCCGCGTTCACGGTACCGGGTCAGGCGGCGGCGATTTCCGCCGATATCGACAACGCCCTGAAAGAACCGGGCGTCGTGGAAGTCACAGCCCAGTATCAAGAGGGCGGCCGGCTCGTCTCCCGCGAGCGCTGCGACTACATTCGACCCACCGTCGTGCACTGTGCATCTCCGGAGGCCGCGATGGCCAAGAAGGAGTACATGTATCCGTTCGTGGCCGTTGTCGAGTGTCCCCAGGACCAGATGATCAAGAAGATCGGTACGACCTTGGTGGCGACCGGGTTGACCAAGGATCCAGCCTTCACGCGCGCGCTGCTCGATGCCCGGAATATCGACCGGCTGAACATCGGGCCGGTCCCGACCGTGAAGCTGAACTGGTTGCAGCCGCACGAGGGCAATATCGTCGACTTCCTGTTCCGCCCACGGGCATTCCAACAGGGGTAGTGGGTGTCGGCGGCGGCTCGGCACCACGAGCTGCCGGGCCGGCGTCCTAAGATACGTGCTCGAAGTCACGAACCTCGCCAAGTCGTACCCGACCCCGCACGGGCCGTTGACGATCCTGTCCGACCTCACGTTCTCGCTACGGCCTGGCGATGCGGCGTCTATCGTTGGTCCGTCCGGAAGCGGCAAGAGCACGCTGCTCTATGTCCTTGGTGCGCTGGAACCTCCAACGGAGGGTTCTGTCACGCTAGACGGGGTCGACCCGTTCGCCCTGTCCGAGACGGAACTCGCGGTATTTCGCAACCGACGCGTCGGCTTCGTGTTTCAAGACCATCTCCTGCTGCCGCAGTGCACGGTGCTGGAGAACGTGCTCATTCCCACGTTGGTGGGGGAGCGCGAGACAGACGCGACAGACCACGCGCGCGCGCTGCTCGAGCGGGTGGGTCTCGCCGACCGCCTGGATCATCGTCCCGGTGAACTCTCCGGCGGCGAACGGCAGCGGGTCGCG
>SXOW01000239.1 GCA_005778315.1 Acidobacteriota bacterium | reverse complement strand
GAGCATGGTGGCTTCGGCGAAACCGGTTGGCGGTCCCCAGGAGTCGGAAGTCATCCGGATGCTGGCGGCCGAGCAGGCACGCCTGGACGCCGACCGCGCCTGGCTGGTCGCCACCCGCCTCAGGCTCGACGACGCGACGAGGATGCTCGAGGAGGGTGTCGCCGCCTTGCTGGCTGGACGGTAGCCCGCATGCTCGTGACCCCGGCGTCGGTGGGATACGTTGAGTTTCAGGTGGCACTGTGAGTGAGCGGACATGAAGCGTCGACGGTTCCTGCGACGTGCCTCGCACGTGGCCATGGCCACCGGTCTTGCCGGCGGTTACGGCGCACTCGGCCTGATCGCGGGGCGGTTCCTCTTTCCGTCGGATGACCGCGGTCGCGTGTGGCAGTATCTGGTCGACGTCGATCGGATGGCCGTGGGACAGAGCCTGTCCTATCGGGGTCCGGCCGGCGAGGCGATCAACGTGACCCGGCGTGGCCGCGGCGGCGGGGCGGACGACTTTGTCGCGCTGTCGAGCACCTGCCCCCACCTCGGGTGCCAGGTGCACTGGGAGCCGCAGAACGACCGCTATTTCTGCCCGTGCCACAACGGGACATTCAATGCGGCCGGCGTGGCCACCGGCGGCCCGCCGTTCGACGCGGGCCAGGACCTGCCGCCCTACCCGCTCCGCGTGGACAGCGGGCTGCTCTTCATCGAGGTACCGGTCGATGCCCTCGCGCACCTCGTCTCACCGGTTACGAGCGCCCCGGCGGCAGGCACAGGATGAGGGTAGACGGTTCTGCTGCCTGGCTGGCGCGTCGCATCCTGCTCTCGGGCAACGATCTGCGGGAGCTGACCAACGAGCCGGTCCCCCGGCACTTGAAGCGGTGGTGGTTCGCCCTGGGCGGCACGCCGGCCTACCTGTTCGTCGTCCAGATCCTCACCGGGCTGCTGCTGGCGTGCTACGATCAGGCCGCCCCGGCCACGGCCTACGAATCGGTACGTCAGATTACCGAGGAGATTGCCTACGGCTGGTTCATCCGCGGGCTCCACAAATGGGCCGCCACCCTGATGATTGCGGCGGTCATCCTGCACCAGATGCGGGTGTTCTTCACCGGTGCGTACCGGGCGCCCCGCGAGCTGAACTGGGTGGTCGGCATGGGGTTGCTCATCGCCACCCTGCTGACCGGATTCACCGGCTACAGTCTGGTCTTCGAGCAGCTCAGCTACTGGGGCGCGACGGTCGGGGCCAACATCGCCGACACGGTGCCGCTGGTCGGCGGGACCTTGAAGAGGCTGCTGCTGGGCGGCGCCGCCTACAACGAGCACACCTTGTCGCGCTTCTTCGTGCTGCACGCCGCGGTACTGCCGCTGACCATCGTGGTGCTGGTGGTCGTGCATGTGACGCTGATCCGGCTGCAGGGGGTGACCGAACTGCATTTCGAGCGCGAGGACCCGGAGACACCCGACACGTTCAACTTCTTTCCGGACCACCTGTATACGGAACTGATCATCGGGTTGATGCTGATGGTCGTGCTGAGTACGCTCGCGACGATTTCGCCGGTGGTCATGGGACCGCCGGCGGACCCGCTGGCCACGCCGGAGATCATCAAGCCGGAGTGGTTCTTCTACGTCGCCTTCCGGTGGTTGAAGCTGTTCGGCGGCACCGCCGCCGTGCTGAGCATGGGACTGATCGTGTGCACCATGGTCGTGTGGCCCGCCATCGATGCCTGGCTGCGACGTCACACGCGCTGTGAGGAAGCCAGCCTGTGGGTGGGCGTCGTCGGGGTATTGGCCATCATTGCGCTGACAGTGTGGGAAGCCGTGGTGGCGCACTGAGCGGCGGGCGACACCGGGACCGACACCCCCGACCAGAACCACGGCACCGCACAGGAATCCGCGCGGGTGGATAGGCTGGAACGACAGCAGAGATGACACTCGACACGAAACGCTACGTGATCGGAGGCCTGGGTGCGCTGTTTCTGGTGTCGCTCGTCCTCGTGCAGTGGATGGAGACAGCCCGCCGGGCCGAGGAAGTGGGGCTGCGCAGGGCCAGCGTGACGCCGCCCGCCAGCTCGGCCCAGTGTGTGGACTGTCACGCGCAGGCCAACCCCGGCATCGTGCAGCAGTGGGAGGGCAGCACCCACGCCGAACGTGGCGTCGGGTGCACGGAGTGCCACAGCTCGGGCGAAGAGGACGCCGATGGCTTCTCACACTACGGCCAGCGGATCGCGACCATCGTGACCCCGCGCGACTGTTCCCGATGCCACCTCACAGAGGGGGAGGAGTTTGCCGCCAGCCATCACTCGTTGGCGGGCAACATCCTGGCGTCTCTCGACAATTTTCTGGCCGAGACGGTCGAGGGCTCCCGGGTGCCGTTCCGCCCGCACTCGCCCACGCCCGGGCGCGTGGTGGAGTCGGTCAACGGGATGGCCAGCGCGTTTTCCGGGTGTCAGCAGTGTCACGGGTCGAAGGTGGCGCTGGGGTCGGCCGACGGCGGCATGGTCACAATGGACGATCTGCAGCCGGACGAGACGGGCCGGCCCACCAATCTCGATGCGGTCGCGCGCATCGCCCGCACCAACGACGGCCGCCCACTGCTCCACGCCGGCACGTGGCCCAACACGGGCATCGGGCGGCTCAACCTGGACGGGTCGCGAGGGTCCTGTTCGGCGTGCCACAGCCGGCACGACTTCTCTCCACGGCGCGCGCGTCAGCCGGAGACCTGCGGCAAGTGTCATCTGGGCCCGGACCATCCGCAGAAGGAGATTTACGAAGCGTCAAAACACGGCATCGCGTACCGCGATCTGCGCGACCAGATGCAGTTGGACGCCGACGAGTGGGTGCTGGGTCGCGACTACGCGGCCGCGCCAACCTGCGCGACCTGTCACATGTCCGGCAATCTGCGGAATGGGGGGCGAACCACCCACGACCCAGGCGAGCGGATCTCCTGGACGAACCGGCCGCCGGTCAGCCTGGTCATGGACACGGACGTGGACCACGCCATCGTGAACGCGACCGATCCGGACGAGCGGCGCCGGCTGACCGCGGATACGGCCATGGCCAAGCGCGGGCGGATGCAGGAGGTTTGTTCGCACTGTCACACGTCGTCGTATGTCACCGGGTTCTATCAGCAGTATGACGAGTTCGTCATTCTCTACAACGAGAAGTTCGCCAAGCCCGGGCTGGCCATCATGACCGCGCTCGCCGAGGCCGGACTGCGCACGCCGACTGAGTTCGATGACGAGCTGGAGTGGACCTGGTTCTATCTCTGGCATCACGAGGGGCGTCGCGCGCGGCACGGCGCCTCGATGATGGCGCCCGACTACACGCACTGGCACGGCATGTTCGAGGTGGCCGAGCGGTTCTACATGGCGCTGATCCCGCAGGCGCGGGAACTGGCCGAGCAGGCGCCGGCCCCAGCGGGGGCCGCCGTGAGGGCGGTCATCGACGAAATTCTCGACCGACCCGAGCACCGCTGGTTCGACCAGGGGGCCGAGGCTGACGCCGAGCGGATCCGACTGGAGATGCAGCGCCGCTACGGCGGCGCGGCGCCCTCCCCGTGAATTCGCGTGGCTGTCGAGGCTGATAGCTGGCGTGAGTCGCATGGACGCCCCGAACACCTCCGCGGATCGCGAACCCCTGTCCGGGTTGGTCGAACGCGTCACATTCCACAGCCCGGACACCGGCTTTTGCGTCCTGCGGGTCAAGGTGCGAGGCCATCGTGACCTCGTGACGGTCCTCGGGTCGGCGGCGTCGATCCAGCCGGGGGAGTTCATCCAGGCCAGTGGCAGGTGGGACAATCATCGAGAACATGGCCTGCAGTTCAGGACGACCTTCCTGAAGGTCCTGCCACCCAGTTCCCTGGACGGCATCGAGAAGTATCTCGGCAGCGGCATGATCAAGGGCATCGGCCCACACTTTGCCAAGAAGCTGGTCATGGCGTTTGGGGAAGAGGTCTTCAACGTCATCGAGCACGCTCCAGAGCGGCTGAGCACACGCGACGGCATCGGCCCCAAGCGCGTCGAGAGGCTGGTCTCGGGCTGGGCAGACCAGAAAGCCATCCGGGAGATCATGGTGTTTCTGCAGTCCCACGGGGTGGGAACCTCACGAGCGGTGCGGATCTACAAGACGTACGGTGCCGATGCGATTCCGCTGGTCGGTGAAAATCCCTACCGCCTGGCGCGGGACATCAAAGGCATCGGGTTCCTGACGGCTGACCGGATTGCCGAGAAGCTCGGCATCGAGAAGACGGCGATGATCCGGGCACGAGCGGGCATTTCGTACACGCTGACCGAAGCGGTCTCGGAGGGGCATTGCGGACTGCCACTGGCTGATCTCATGCCGATGGCTGAGCGGTTGTTGGAGATACCTGCCGACATCCTTCGAGAGGCCCTCGAGCAGGAACTGCACGACAAGACCGTGGTCGCCGACACCATCGGCGAGCACGCCTGCATCTTCCTCAGTCACCTGTGGTCCGCGGAGAAAGTCATCGCTGAGCGGCTGCTCGCCTTGGCGACCGGCCAGCCATCATGGCCGACCGTCGACACCGCGAAGGCCATCCCCTGGGTAGAGCAGCAGCTCGGCGTGACATTGGCCGCGAGCCAGCGACAGGCCGTCGAGAGGGCGGTCTCGTCAAAGGAGATGGTGATCACTGGCGGGCCGGGTGTCGGCAAGACCACGCTCGTGAACGCCATCCTCCGCATCCTGGTCGTGAAAGGCGCCTCGGTCCTGCTCGCCGCCCCGACAGGACGGGCCGCCAAACGCCTGTCGGAAACCACCGGGATGGAGGCCAAGACCATCCATCGCCTCTTGGAGGTCGATCCACGACATGGAGGATTCAAACGCAACACCGACCATCCGCTCGACTGTGACCTCCTCGTGATCGATGAGACATCGATGGTGGACGTACCGCTGATGGCCTCCCTGATGCAGGCGTTACCCAACAGCGCCGCACTGCTGACGGTGGGCGACGTGGACCAGCTGCCCTCCGTGGGACCAGGGCAGGTGCTTGCCGACATCATCGAGTCCCGTGCTGTACCTGTGGCTCGCCTCACCGAGATATTCAGGCAGGCGGCGGAGAGCCAGATCGTCACCAACGCCCATCGGGTCAATTCAGGCCACATGCCTCACCTGGAGGCCACGAGAAGCGACCCGTCCGACTTCTATTTCGTCGAGGCCCGCGATCCGGAAGACGGCGTGTCCAAGATTCTCGACATCGTGAAGCACCGCCTTCCCCAGCGCTTTGGTTTCGACCCCGTCAAGGACATCCAGGTACTGTGCCCCATGAACCGTGGCGGCCTTGGTGCGAGGGCATTGAATATAGAGCTCCAGAAGGCCCTGAACCCGCCCGTTGACGCGGTCTCGGTCGAACGTTTCGGGTTCACGTATCGCGTCGGCGACAAGGTGATGCAGACCGACAACGACTACGACAAAGACGTGTTCAACGGTGATGTCGGGTACGTCCGTCGCATTGACCCCGACGCCCAGGAGCTCGTCATCGAGTTTGACGGCACGTCGGTCGAGTACCAGTTCGGAGAGCTCGATGAGGTGGCGTTGGCCTACGCGGTCAGCATCCACAAGGGGCAGGGCTCGGAATACCCAGCGGTTGTGATCCCCATGATGATGCAGCACTACATCATGCTCCGTCGCAACCTCCTGTATACCGGCATCACCAGGGGCAGGAAGCTGGTGGTCGTGGTGGGCCAAAAACAGGCGGTTGGCATGGCGGTCAAGGGGAAGACCGAGTCGCGAAGGTGGTCAAAATTAGCTGAGTGGCTGGCGTGACGGTCGGCGTCGCGACGGCCGCCTGCGTCGACGACATCG
>SXOW01000238.1 GCA_005778315.1 Acidobacteriota bacterium | reverse complement strand
GCGAAAACAGCTCCTCCGGGACCGGCTCCCGGCGGAGGACCGGCGGCGCCTCCCCTTCCAAATCCGGGCGGCCAGTTGCCACTGCCCAACATGTTCGGGCTCGTCAGCCAGCTGGCGGCCCAGCACCCGGGGCTGCTAGCCAACTCGTGCCAGGACCATGGCGGCACCTGGGAGTTCATGGAGCTGGTGGTGGCCCGCCTGCGTCAGGTCGACGGACGGTGGGGATTCAACTGCAAACGTGGCAACTGCGGGGACATCTCGCAGGACGTGGTCGACTACCACTACGGCACGGGCTCCGCCAGCGGCTCTACCGAGGTCTACGTCATCGACATCATCGGCGGTCACTGCGGCCCGAACCCCGCACCAGCCTGGATCAACCAGACCGGGACCGGCCTCGGCCGCTGGATCTTCCCGCGATAGGACCCGCGGGTGGGTCGAACGCGTTCCTGGGTCTGGGGCGCACGCCGTCCGGACCGCGAGGCGCGACGGTCGATACCACCGAGCCAGCGCTCGCGGCTAGAACGACACACGGAGGCCGGCGCCCGACTGCACGCCGCCCACGTCGATCGACTGGACGGCGCCGTGCGTCGGCAGGTCCACCGATCCGCCGGTCCACCGGAGGAATGCCCCACCCCCCAGTCGCTCCGTGAACATATACGTTACGTCGACCCCGGCGTTGCCGCCGACGGCCGATTCGCTCGCGGTCGAGGTAGACACGTTAATGGAGACGGCACTGAATGGCGCGGTTTCCCTGCCGATGGTGATGGGCGAGGGGTGGGCGAGCACACCCTGCTCGACGCTGAAGAACGAGGGTCCACCACCAACCGAGACGATGAGCTTTTCGGACAGCGGCATCACCCAGACCGCCTGGAGATGCACACCCCGTTCCTGGTACTCGAGGCCGGTGAGGTCCACCGCCACCGGACGCGGACGGTTGAAGAACAGGGGATGGGGCACGGTGCCGGTCACCGAGGCCGCGCTTGGATTGGTAAACGACGTCACGGCGACACCGGCGGCCAGGTTGCTCCACACACGCACGCCGCCGCCGATATCCAAGCCTGAGCCACCGCCACTTACGTGGCTGGCCCCGTAGGTCGCCGTCTCTCCGTAGACCGGTGCGGTCAGACTCTCGGAGAAGGCGCGGTCGCCCGACTCGTACGCGTAGTTGACGAACACGTAGCCGTAGTCTTCCCACGGCCGAACCTGCGCCTCAGCCACCGGTGCGATCGCCATTGTCAACGCGAACACGCCACACGCCGCCGCGACTGCTGCTCTCACTGTTGTGCCGATTTGCTGCATCTGAATGTCCACCTCGGTTTGAGACGCCGTTCGGTCCACCTACGCGGCTGACCGCTGGTGCGCCGCCAGCCAACCAGGGATGGTAACACAGCCATCTTGGGCCGACACCGCGACCGAAGACACTGACGCGCGTGGGCCGCTCCATCTGCTATGATCCGGCGGTCGTCATGGTCGCGAGGTCCGACGTCAGCGCCGGGCCGTGTTGCCGACGACATAACGAACGGCATCTCGTGGAGGATTCGCGCTCTCATGGTGAAGAACCGGACCAACCTTTTCAGAGCCTCTGGGCTCGCCTCGCTCGTTCTCGTCGCCCTCATCTCGAGTTGTGGCGGCAATTCCAACCCGGTCGCTCCCAGCGAGGCAGATGGTCCGCTGCGGAGCGACGTGCTGTCCGCGTTGCCGGCGAACGGCATCATCACGCTGAAGGCCCCGCCGCCGGTCCCGCAGTCGCCCATAGGCAACGTGCAACTGCCTGGCCTGACCGCGACCCTGATCACGGGCAATGCGCCCCCGCTCTATCTCCCGGACGCACCCTTCGTCTATCGCTTCGAGGTCTACAGGGTCCAGCCTGGTGGCGGCATGGTGCTGGCGCTAGCCGGCACGGCCGCCCAGACCGCGAACAGCACCAGCTATACGCTGACCGCTGAGCTCGAACAAACCGGCACCTTCATGTGGCGCGTGCGCGTGCAGATCGGGGACGAGAACGGTCCCTGGTCCGAGCCGGCCACGTTCAGGACACCGACGCTGATCACGGTCGGCGCACCGAAGCCGCTCTCACCCGCCAACGGTGGCGAGGTCAGGACCTCGAGACCGGAGCTGATTGTGACCAACGGAGCGGTGTCAGCAAACGCGGGCCCGGTTGCCATCGAGTATCAAATCGACGACGACCCGAAGTTGTCCAGGCCCTCCACATTCAGCGTGGCCATGGGCACGAACGGCACGACCAAGGGAACGTTCGACGATCCGCTGGCCATAGGTAGTGCGTTCGGCTGGCGTGCGCGGGCGACGAACGGGACGATCACGAGTGATTGGTCCGAGATCTTCACCTTCACCACAGTGGGCGGCGGACGCGCCGCGGACCCACCGCCGGGTCAGCGGCTGCCGCTGCCCGACAGGCGGTTTGTCGTCGAGCAAGTGGCGGGCATGCACCCGGATGCGCTTGCGGACTCCTGTCAAGACCACGGCGGCGGCTGGGCCTTCATGGATCTCGTCGTAGAAAGCCTCCGGCTCGAGGACGAGCGGTGGGGCTTCAACTGCAAGCGGGGGAACTGCAACGACGTCTCGCTCGACGTCATCGACTATCACTACGGCGCGGGCCCCAGCCAGGGCAGCCCTGACGTCTACGTCATCGATATCCTCCTCGGCCATTGCGGCGCGGATCCGCGGCCGACGTGGATCAACCAGACCGGGACCGGAAGAGCCGCCTTCACCTATCCGCGGCGCTAGAGGGGGCAGACCTGTCCAGTGAGACGCGTGGCCGCGCCTCCTGCATCGACCGCATGCGTCTGGGTCTTGGGCAGGATATGCGGTAGAGTCTGTCGCCGTGGCTGACAGTTTCTACCGCTGGTTCTCGGAACGCCGGCTCACCGCGTTCGGCAGCGCACGGCGGGGTCGGATCGAGCGGTCGCGTCTGAGTCTGCTCCAGGCGGCCATCGCCCCCCCGGGTGACATGCTGGAGATCGGCCCAGGGACCGGATCGCTGGCCGCCGGCGCCGTGGCCGCCGGCTGGCGCTACCGTGCGATCGAGGCGAGCGAAACTCTGGCCAACGAGCTGCGGGCCAAGGGCCTGGACGTAACGCTCGCCTGGGCCCCGCCGATCGTGGCCACCGATGCCAGCTGCGATGTCGTCTACGCCGATCAGGTGCTCGAGCACATGTCCGGTATCGACGCCGCGCGCCACTTCGTGGCTGAGACGCTCCGGGCGCTGCGGCCCGGCGGCGTCTGCTTCATCGTGGTGCCGGACTACCTGAAGGAACGGACCTTCTTCTGGGACGTGGACTACACACATAACTTCGTGACGACCGAGCGACGCATGCGCCAGTTGCTGTGTGACGGCGGTTTCGACGTGGAGCGCGTCGTCCGTAGCATCGGGGTCGCGACCGGACCCGCCCGCGATCTGCTGGCCGCGGGGGCTCTCCTCGTGAACATTCCAGGTCTTGACGCCCTCAGCCGCTACACCCGTACCGAAGAGGCGTTGTTTCGTATCCGCAAGAACCTGTTCGAAACGCTGACCTTCGTGGCCCGCAAACCCGCAGCCTCGTGAGCGTCGTCACCTCGCAGTGGTTCCGGGCGGGCCTGAGCGTGGCCCTGCTCGGATATCTCGTCTCCCAGATCGACGTCGGAGAGGCCGCCCGCGCGGCCCTGGCCATCAATCCGGCGCATCTGCTCGTGGCGCTGGCACTCGTCGTGCTCGACCGAGCGCTGATGCTCACCCGCTGGATACTGCTGCTCCGCCGGGCCGGTATGGTCATGCCGCTCAAGTCGGCCGTCTGGGTCTACTTGGTCGGGTCGTATCTTGGGAACTTCCTACCGAGCGGCGTCGGTGCCGATGCCGCCCGGGCGTTCGTGCTGGCTCGGCGAACGGACCGCGGGGTAGACTCGCTCGCTCTGGTGGCGCTCGACCGATACCTGGGCCTGTACTCGCTGGCCCTGCTCGCGGTCGTCGGCTTGCTCTTGTGGACAGGACAGAGCGACGGCCTGCAAGGCTGGAGCTTCGTGCTCGCGGTGTGTGTGACCCTTGGCGCAGCCGGATTTCTCTGGGCAGACCGCCTGCTGTCGCTCCTCGTCCCGACGCGGTGGGCCGCTTGGGCTTGGTTGAACCGGGCACAGCAATTGGCCGACGCCATGGGAGGCTATCGCCGATACCCCGGGCTGCTCGGGGCGCTGATGGCCCTGTCTCTCGTGGTGCAGCTTGTGCGCGTGACCCAGGCCTACGTGCTTGGCGAAGGACTCGGGTTTGACGTCTCCTTCAGCTACTATCTCGCCTTCATGCCGATCGGCATCCTGGCGATTTTGCTCCCGATCTCGATTGGTGGGTTCGGCTTCGGCCAGGGCGTTATGATCGGGCTGCTGCGGCCGGTCGGGGTGCCTGTCGCCCAGGCCCTGGCCATGTCGACCATCTACCTGCTCCTGGGGGTGTTGAGCACCTTGCCAGGCGCGCTGCTCCACGTTCGCTCTCGCTCACGACGAATCGGTTCATGAACGGCTACCTGAGCAAGACTCCGTAGATCGCCCCACTTTACGGCGGTCAAAAAGCCCTGTAAAATCTGTAACTTAATGCCGCAAATCTACGCTGCCAAATATCTCGCTCGTGCCGCGTTCGGCGTCCCCCGCGACATGGCCAACGCAGCGATCGCTCGATTCAAGCCGATACACCCGACGGTCCTGATCTTTCACTGCACGTTCGTCTGCGACGCGCGCTGCGAGATGTGCAGCAACTGGAAACGCGGCGACCGGAAGTCCGACATGTCGCTCGCGGAAATCGAGCAGACCTTCGACTCGCCGTTCTGGAATTACGTCGAAAACGCCAACGTCTCCGGCGGCGAGCCCACGACCCGCAACGACCTGGTCGACATCTGCCGCGTGATGCTCGACAAGCTACCTCGTCTGCGCAAGTTCGGGTTGAATACCACCGGGCTGACCCCCCACCGTGCGATTCCGATGCTGACCGACATCGTGAAGCTCTGTGACGAGCGCGGGATCATCTTCAGCTTCCGGGTGTCGATCGACGGCGTCGAAGAGATGCACAACGACGTGCGCAACGTACCGCGCGGTTTCGAGAAAGCCGGCGAGACTATTCGCGCGATGCAAGCGCTGCAGAAGCGATACAGGTTCAATTTTGGAATCTCGACGACGATTTTCTCCCAGAACCTGGACGACGCCGACAACATCCTGAACTGGGCGCGGCGCGAGACCCTGGATATCGTCTTCAACATGGTGCGGTTCACCGACACGGCACTCAGCAACCTCGACCTTGCCGACACGTGCAAACCGATCGGCGACCAGGAAGAGAAGATGCGGCAGTTCTTCCTGGACCGCGTGCGCATCGATCCGCTGCTTGACGGCCAGAACTACATCTACATGCACTACGCCGACATGATTGCCAATGGCTACCACCGGCAGGCGCCGTGCCCGTTTCAGACCCAGGGCATCATGTTGAACCCGGACGGCGGTATGTTCTTTTGCGAGAACAGTGACGTCGTCGGCAACGTCCGCGACCAGGACCCTGGCGAGATTTACTTCAGTGCCGCGGCACAGGCCCAGCGGGACCACATCATCAGCGATCAGTGCCCCAGTTGCCTGAGTCCGTGCCAAATGAATGTCTCGGCGATCAAGCAGGTCGTCCCCTACGCGAGGTTCCTGGTGCGCGCCTCCCGAGAAAAGCGCGCACATCAGCGCCTCACCGCGGCGCAAGCGGCAACGCATCCGTAGTGCCCGGCGAGGTCGGGTCGCGCTGTCAGCTCCGGCAGAACGCCATGAGGTGCCAGCCGAACCGACGGACCCAGGCACGCGGAATCGCGTTGAAGGTGCCAACGAACACCCCATTGAAGGCCACCGCTTTCCATCCCGTGTGCAAGCGTGACTTCACGGGAAACCGTTCGGGCACGATCCGCACGTCCGAGAATCCCTGCAGCAACCGTTCAAATTCCGGAATCGAATACTTGTTCAGCACGGGGGCGTCGGCATGCTCGAGCCCCACCCCCATCACGGTCGACATGGCGTTCAACCACGACACACGGTTATAGACCATGAAGATGGCGAGTCCGCCGGGCGCCAGGACGCGCCGGCACTCCTCGACCATGCGCCGGGCGTCGTGCGTGTATTGCAGGACGCCGTGCGCGTAGGTCACGTCGAACTGCGCGTCGTCGAACGGGAGCGCCTCGCCGTTGCCCACCCGGAGGTCAGCCTGCCCCGCAAGCCCGCGCAGCTCCAGGTTCAGTCGTGCGAGCGCGATCGACTGCGGGGCGAGGTCGACACCGGTCACCTGCGCGCCGCCCCGTGCGAAGCGAACCAGGTCGGTGCCAATGCCACAACCGACCTCCAGGAGTCGCTTGTCAGGGAACCCGCTGAAATCGACCAACGCCGGGAGATAGCGCAACTTGTCGAACCGGTAGTCGTCGAGGTCATCGAAAAACTGCAACGTACCGACCGGCGCGTCGGTCATCTCCAGATCGTGGATACGCTCGTTCCAATAGGCGGCGATGGCGTCAAGCATGAGGTCACTGCGCCCGTCGGGGCGACGGGGCGCGCCCCGTCGCGCGCATTCCTCACCCTCACGGCCAGCGTACAATACCGCACCGTGAGACGTGATCTGCGGGCGCTGGCCAACAGCACCTTTGATCTCCTCGTCGTCGGAGCCGGTATCTACGGTGCGACCCTGGCGTGGGATGCGGCGCAGCGCGGGCTGTCGGTGGCCCTCGTCGATCAGGGAGATTTCGGTGGCGGCACCTCTGCCAACAGTCTGAAGACGGTGCACGGCGGCGTGCGCGCCCTGCAGAGTGGGAGTCCGACGGAGATGCGCCTCTTCGTCCGCGAGCGCCGGGCGTTGTGCCGCATCGCACCACACCTGGTGCATCCGCTGCCGTTCGTCGTCCCGACGTATCGGGGCCTCACACGCCATCCACTCGTGATGCGGACCGGGTTCGGGCTCTACGATCTGGTGGCTCACGACAGAAACGACCTCCCGGATCGGTCAAAGCACCTGCCCCCGAGCCGACTGGTCTCCCGCGACGAGTGTCTGGCGCTCAGCCCGCACATCGATCCGACCGGGGTCACCGGGGGCATCGTGTGGCACGACTGTCAGATGTACAGCTCAGATCGGGTGCTGTTGGCGTTCGTGCAGTCTGCGGTGCAGGCCGGAGCCGTCGCTGGCAACTACCTCGACGTCACCGGCTGGGTTCGCGATGGGGAGCGCGTCATCGGCGCCCACGTGGAGGATCGGCTCGGAGCGGGCGCATTCGACGTGCGCGCCTCGTTGGTGGTCAATGCGAGCGGCCCGGGGAGCCGCCGATTGCTCGAAGGGCTCCCGGCCGCCCGCTCGTCTGGACCGCCGCCGGGGCTCTCGAAAGCGATGAACCTCGTCACCCGGTCGATCACGGGTGACCATGCGGTGGGTGGCATGGCCGGCGCCAGGTTCCTCTTCGCTGCGCCCTGGCGACAGGTCTCTATCGTTGGAACCAGCCACGACCCGTTCGACGGGCCGAGTGATGCCCTGACCGCCTCCGACGCTGACGTTGACCGGTTTTTGAACGACGTGAACGACGCGTTCCCCGGCGCGGGATTACGGCGGGCGGATGTCCGTCTCGTGCATCGCGGCCTCCTCCCGTCCGAGGACGATGCGGGCCACGAGCTGCTCAAGGGGAGCCGCGTGCGTGATCACCGCGCCGATGGTGTGCCTGGTCTGATGACGGTGCTGGGTGTGCGCTATACGACGGCACGAGCCACGGCCGAGCGGGCCACCGACCTCGCGTTCTCGATTCTGGGGCGCCGCGCGCCGCCGTGCGAAACTGCCACGACGCCGCTCACGGGCGGCGCGATTCCAGACTGGGACGCATTCTTGCGCGCTGCGACCGGTGACGACGATCGGCGGGGGCCGCTCGCCCGCGATACAGCGGCGCGCCTTGCGCGCACCTACGGAGCCGAACATCGGCAGGTCATCCAGTCGCTCCGCGAAGCGCCGGCCCTGGCGGCCCCACTGTCGGATCGATGCGCGGTGACGCGAGGCGAGCTGCTCCACGCCACCCGGCAGGAGATGGCCGTCCACCTCTCCGACGCCGTCCTGCGGCGAACCGAGGCCGGGTCCGACGGACATCCTGGTCCGGCGGCCCTGCAGGCGGCGGCTCAGGTCATGGGCGACGAGCTGGGCTGGAGCGCCGACGACCGGGCACGAGAGATTCAGGACGTGGAACAGGTGTATCCCGCCCAATGAGTCGCCCTTCCCGGCTCGCGCTAATTCTCGCGTTCGCCGCGATGTACCTCATCTGGGGGTCCACCTATCTGGCCATCGGCTTCGGCGTGGCCGCCATTCCGCCGTTTCTTCTGGCCGGTATCCGATTTCTCGTGGGCGGCCTCATGTTTTTTGCCTGGGGATGGTTCACACAGGCCTCGCGCCCGACCGTGCGGCACTGGGTCACCACGGCCTGTATCGGAACGCTCATGGCCGCCGGGGGTACCGGCCTGGTCACCTGGGCGCTGCAAACGGTCCAGTCCGGGTTGGGGGCCCTGCTGGTCTCTGTGGTCCCGCTGTGGGTCGTCCTGATCGACTGGGTCAAACCCAGTGGTCGCCGCCCCACTGGCCGAGTCTTGTTAGGACTCGCCCTCGGCTTTGGCGGCGTGGCGTTGCTGATCCGTCCGCCAGGAGCCGGTCTGGGCCAGATCGACCCAGTAGGGGCTGGCACCATATTCGTGGCCGGACTCTTGTGGGCTAGTGGGTCGGTGTACTCGCGTCACGCGCCACAACCGGCATCCCAGGCACAGTCATCGGGGATGCAGATGCTCGGTGGCGGGGCCGTCCTGCTTGGCTTTGCCGCCCTGACCGGGGAATTCCGCCATGTCGACTGGGCGAGTGTGCCGACCCGCGCGTGGGCAGCATGGGCGTACACGGCGGTGTTCGGTTCCATCGCCTACGGATGCTATCTGTGGCTGCTCAAGGCATCAACCCCGGCCAAGGCCACCACCTACGCCTACGTGAACCCGGTCATCGCGTTACTGCTCGGCTACCTCGTCGGCAACGAAGTCCTCACGTTGTGGACCATGGGCTGCTCCACCATCGTCGTCATGTCCGTCTTGCTTGTCGTGTCCAGGTAGCGGAGTGGTATTCTGTCTCGCGATTCATATGTCCTTGACCAAGTTGAAGCGGGAGCCGATGGCGCTAGCGACCACACCATCGTGGTTGCTCTTGATACTGGCGCTGCTGAGCACGCCGGCCGCGGCGTTGGCGCAGGGGACGGGCAGCCCCTCAGGAAAGCCGGACCTCCAAGGCGTCTGGGACTTTCGCACCATGACGCCACTCCAGCGCCCACGAGAGATGGCGGACAAAGATGTGCTGACGGCCGAAGAGGCCGCCTCCTACGAACAGGCCCAAGCGGAGAGTCGAGAGGACTACGATGCGGCGCCGACCGTGCACGCCAAGTTCTGGCTGGACTACGGCACCGCACTCACTGGTGATCGCCGCACCTCGCTCATCGTCGACCCGCCCGACGGACGGGTACCGGCCCTGACCGAGGATGCGCGAGCCAGAGCGGGAGCGCGAGCCGACAAGCGGGAACGGACGCACAGCATTCAGGATCGCAGTATCACCGAACGCTGCGTCGTCGGGTTCAACGCTGGCCCACCGATGAACCCGGGAGCCTACAACAACAACGTGATGCTCCTTCAGGTGCCAGGCATGGTCGTGCTGCACAACGAGATGGTGCACGAAGTGCGCGTCATCCCCCTCGACGGGCGCGACCATCTGCCCGATGGTGTCAGGCAGCTGCGAGGCGACTCGCGCGGGCACTGGGAGGGACCGACGCTGGTGGTCGAAACCACCAACTTCACCGACCGCACCGATTACCTTGGTTCAGGACGAGACATGCGGCTCATCGAACGATTTACCCGAAGGGATGAGTCCACCCTGCTCTATGAGTACACGGTCGAAGACCCCGCCTCCTTCGAGCACCCGTGGACCGCGGTCGTTCCGATGACCCGAACCGAAGACCCGATGTTCGAGTTCGCCTGCCACGAGGGGAACTATGGGCTGACCAACATCCTGTCTGCGGCGCGGGCTGAGGAACGCAGGGCTGCCGCGGGTGAGTCCCGCTAGTCCGTGACCGGGCCGTGACCAAGCCATGACCAGGCCGTCACGAGGCCGTCACGAGGCCGTCACGAGGCCGTCACGAGGCCGTCACGAGGCAGTGACCAGGCACCAGCCAGGCAGCGATCAGAGATAGCCTCCCAGGGCGCGCTCAACCGCCGCCGGGTAACTGCCGCCGAACTTGATGGCGTGGACCACCAACGGCGCCAGGTGGTGCAGCGCGACCCGGCCCTGCCACCCTGCCGCCAACGGGCTGACCTCCGAGTAGGCGGCAAAGACGTCAGGACCAAAGCCCCCAAACAGCCGCATCATCGCCAGATCACTCTCGCGGTGCCCGCCATGCGAGGCAGGATCGATCAACCAGTTGCGTCCCGCCCGGCCAACCAGCCGGTTGCCAGCCCACAGGTCGCCGTGCAGTCGGGCTGGGGGCTCAACCTCGCCGCCCAGCTCTGCGAGCCGCTCCGCGACAGCCGCAAGACCCCGCAGGGTGCGACTGTCGAGCGCCTGGGTGGCTGAGGCCAGGCGAACGAGCGGCAACAACCGCTGGGTCGCGTAGAACTCGGCCCAGGTGCCACACGGATCGTTCGGGAGTCCTCGGCTACCCGTCGGCCGACGATCTGTACGGCCGAAGCTCGCTGCCCCGGCGCGATGGAGCGCGGCCAGTCCACGGCCGAGCGACGTATCGGTGTCGTCGGTTGGGCGGCCTTCTTCTATCCATTCAAGCACCAGGAACGGTGGCGCATCGGAGACCGCAACCACCCTGGGCACGCACACATCGGCGGCGGCGCCGCGCATCCATGTCAGTCCCGCCGCCTCCGTCGTGAAGTGGAGCTGGGGCACGGCCGCGCTGGTCTTGGCAAAGAGCCACCGCCCATCCTCGAGCTCCAGGCGCAAGGCGGTCGCAACATCGCCACCCCGCACACGGGACACGCCTGTCACCTTGGCGCCTAGCGCTTCCTCAATCGCGTGAAGTATCGGTTTCACCATCGCGCACTGCTGCCTGGAGTCTACGGCCTCAGAGTCGCTTCGCTGGCCTCGGTTCGAGAAACCGGCGCACAATAGCTGGCCAATGGATGGTCCTCTGTATGCCTTGCTCCCGTCCTCCGAGCGGGGGCACGACGTCGACGAGCTGCTTGGACGCTTCCTCTCCTACGTAGACGGTCAGGGACTCACGCTCTACCGCGCCCAGGAAGACGCCACCCTCGCTCTGTTTGAGGGCCACAACGTGATCCTGCACACCCCCACTGGCTCCGGCAAGTCGCTCGCCGCGTCCGCGCTGCACTTCGCATCGTTGGCGGCGGGACGCCGTTCCGTCTACACATGCCCCATCAAGGCGCTGGTCAACGAGAAGTGGAGAGCGTTGTCGGGGGAGTTCGGCCCAGAGCACGTCGGCCTCGCCACCGGCGACGCCACCGTCAACCGAGATGCGCCGATCCTCTGCTGTACCGCGGAGATCCTGGCCAACATCGCCCTCCGCAACGGGGCCGACGCGAACGTCGACGATGTCGTGATGGACGAGTTCCACTGGTATGCCGACCGCGATCGGGGCACCGCGTGGCAAGTGCCGCTGCTGACCCTGCCACGCACCAGATTTCTCTTGATGTCGGCGACCCTGGGCGACGTCACGTTCTTCGAAGAGGCCCTCACACGGCAGAATCATCGGCCCACCGTGACCGTCACCTCGGTGGACCGCCCCGTCCCGCTGGAGTACCAGTATTCGGAGGTTCCACTGGCGGAGGCGGTCCAAGCCCTCGCGTATGCCGACCGGGTCCCCGTCTATGTTGTTCACTTCACGCAGAAGGATGCCGCCGAGAGTGCCCAGAGCTTCACCAGCCTCACGGTCTCGAACCGAGACGAAAAGAACGCGGTCGGGGCGGCGATCCACGGGGTGCGATTCGCAAGCCCCTACGGCGCCCGGGTCCGGAACTGGCTCCGCCAGGGCATCGGCATCCACCATGCGGGACTGCTGCCCAGGTACCGCATGCTCGTCGAGCG
>SXOW01000237.1 GCA_005778315.1 Acidobacteriota bacterium | reverse complement strand
GGCGGGGCCAAGAATCACGCGGTCGTGCTACCCGATGCCGACCTGGACTCGGCGGCCGACGCCCTGATCGGTGCCGCGTATGGGTCCGCCGGGGAGCGCTGCATGGCGATCTCCGCCGTGGTCGCGGTGGGAGAGGCCGGCGACGCGATCGTCTCGCGGCTGGCCGAGCGTGCGCGCGCCCTCGCCATCGGCCCCGGCGATCGTCCCGGGGTCGAGATGGGTCCCCTGATCACGGCGGAGCACGCGGCACGCGTGCTGGGCTATATCGAGGCCGGTGCCCGCGAAGGCGCGACCACTGTGGTGGACGGGCGCGGCCTGCAGGTGGAGGGACACGAAGGCGGCCACTTCGTCGGCCCAACCCTGTTCGACCATGTGCGTCGAGACATGTCTATCTACCGCGACGAGATCTTCGGACCGGTGCTGGTGGTCGTCCGCGCGGACACCGAGCGGGACGCGATCGACATCGTCAACAGCAGCCCCTACGGGAACGGCACCGCGATCTTCACGCGGTCTGGCGCATCGGCGCGACGGTTTGCCAATGAGATTCAGGTCGGCATGGTCGGCGTGAACGTGCCGATTCCGGTGCCCATGGCGTTCTTCTCGTTCGGCGGCTGGAAAGGCTCCCTGTTCGGTGACCTCCACGTCCACGGACCAGACGGGGTCCGATTCTACACGCGGACGAAGGTGATCACGTCCCGCTGGCCCGAACAGCGGGACGCGGTGAGCCTCAGCATGCCCACGATGAAGTAGGCTGAGTCGTTTCTTCGCACCGGCAATTCGAGAAAAGGACTCCATGGCTGACACCCGTGTGAACCGCTGGAAGCCGCTGGTCGGCGGCACGTTGCTCAACGTCGTCCTCGGCACGTTCTACTCATGGAGCGTGTTTGTCCTGCCGCTCGAGCAGGAATTCGGGTGGGTGCGTCAGCAGACGTCCTGGGTATTCAGCATCGGCATCCTGACGATGTCGGTGACCTTCGTCATCGCGGGGCGCCTCCATGCCGCCGTCGGCTTTCGGCCGCTGGCCGCCCTCGGCGGCGTGCTGTTCCGTCTGGGATTTTTTCTGTCCAGCTACACCTCGTCGTTGACGGTGCTGTATCTGGCATACGGACTCCTCGCAGGAGCAGGCAACGGCATCGGCTACTCCATCGCGACGCCCGTGGTCACGAAGTGGTTCCCCGACAAACGCGGGCTGGCCATCGGCATCGCGGTCGGCGGGTATGGGGCAGGGTCGGGCATCTTCGGCCCCATCGCGGCTGAACTGCTCATCCCCGGCGTCGGCTGGCAGTCGACGTTTCGCATTTACGGCCTGCTCTTCCTGGCGCTGTCGCTCCTCGGCGCGTGGTTGCTCAAGCCGGCGCCGGACGGCTTCGCCCCCGCCGGCTGGGATCCGACCCAGATCAAGGCAGCGGTGGCACGCGTCGGCGGTGAGACGACGCCAGCCGAAATGTTGCGCGGCAGTTCGTTCTACTTCCTGTTCCTCGCCTACTTCTTCGGGGCCATCGCCGGCCTCGGGCTCATCAGTCAGCTCGTGCCATTCGGTACCGAGGCTGGTATCGGGAGCGTGGCCCTCATCGGATTGGTGGTCGGGGCCATCGGCAACACGACGGGGCGCGTTCTCTCGGGCGCATTGTCGGACAGTCTCGGCCGACTGAATGTGCTGCGCTTGATGGTGGTGGTGTCCGCGATCGCGATGCCCGCCCTGTATCTGGTGGGTTCGAATGTGCTCTTCTTCGTCGTCGGGGTCTTCGCGGTGTACTACTGCTACGGCACACTGCTCGCGGTGTTCGCGGCCACCTCCGCCGACTTCTACGGCACAAAACACTTCGGCGTGAATTACGGGCTCTTGTTCCTGTCCTGGGGCATCGCGGCGGTCGCTGGCTCCCAGCTTGCCGGGCTCGTGTATGACACCTTCGGCAACTACCAGTACGCATTCTTCGGGGCCGCGGTGCTCTCTATCCTGTCCCTGCTCTGCCTCCTCGCCGCCAAGAACCCGACGGCAGAAAAACGCGTGGCCCATGTCTAGCCTGATCCGCCTCGTCGGCAACCTCGGAGAAACGCTGTCTCGATTCACCCAGCGGTGGATCCCCGATTCTTGGGTCGTCTGCCTGATGCTGACGATCATGGCGATCGTGCTCGCGATCGTCGGCGCCGGCGCCGGACTCAACGAGACGGTCCTGGCCTGGGGTGGCGGGATGTGGTCGCTGCTGGAACTGGCGATGCAGTTCACCATCGCCATGATCGCGGCGCACGCGTGCGTGTCCTCGAAACCGGCCTACCGGTTTCTCGATTGGCTGGCCAGCCGGCCGGACGCCAGCCGGCCGGTGCAAGCGGTGGTGCTCCTCGGCGCGTACTCGATGATCATCGCGTATTTCAATTGGGCGGCCAGCGTCGTCGCCTCGGCGTTGTTCGTGCCCTTTGTGGCCAGACGCAATCCGAAAGCGGACATACGACTGCTCATCGCGGGCGCCTATCTCGGCATTGGCACCGTGTGGCACGGAGGCCTGTCCGGCTCGGCCCCGCTCATTCTGGCCACGCCGGGCAACCCCATCACGTCACCGCCCCCGGGCACCGACCCGTTGATCGACCGCCTCCTGCCGGTCACCGAAACACTGTTCAATTCGTTCAACCTCATCTATCTCGTCGTGGTGGCCGTGGTGGCACTCGTGATGGTGGCGATTCTCCATCCGAGAGAAAACGCGCGCACGCTGACCGAGGATGAGTTGAACGCGATCATGCCAACCTTGGCGGACGACCCGGCGCCGACGACGCCGGCGGGCAGGATGGAGTCGTTCCGCGGGTGGATCTGGCTGGCCGCCCTGCTGATCGGGTATCCGCTGGTCCACTCGATCATGACGCGGGGGTTCGGGGCGAGTTGGACCATCAACGCCTACAACGCCGTCTTCCTGATCGGCGCCATGTTGCTGCAGGGCACACCCGCGAATCTGGTCAGGGCGTTCAGCAATGGCGCCCGTACGGCCTCGGGGGTGATTCTGCAATTTCCCCTGTACGCCGGTATCTTTGGCGTCATCAACGGGACCGACCTGGGGGACTGGTTGGGTGCCCTGTTCGTCCAGGTCGCCACCAGGGACACGTTCCCGGTGATCGTGTATCTCTACTCGGGCATGGTGAATATGTTCGTCCCGTCGGGTGGCTCGAAGTGGTTGATCGAGGCGCCCTATCTCCTCCCCGCCGCCAGAGAACTCGGCGTCTCGGCCACGACCACGGTCCTGGCGTACGCCTACGGCGACTCGACGACCAACCTGATTCAACCCTTTTGGGCGATCCCCATCCTCACCGTGACCCGGATGAAATTCGGCGACGTGCTCGGCTACACCGGCATCATCGCGCTCGTGCTGTTCATCGTCACCGTGATTGCGATGTTCCTCGTGCCGCCGATGCTGTAGCGGCGGGCCCGCCGTGCGTCATTCGCTTACGAGGCGCCACTCGTCGGCCTCCATCCCGATCGGACAGCCCGGCTCCAGGCTCGCGTTCTTCGGGCGTCGCGCTGGCTCGAAAGATGCGCGCGGGTCGGGCCCCGCCGAGTCGGGCGTGTCCATGTTCGACACGAATCCAGCTCCCTTCGCGAAGGCCCACCACGGGGATATCGTTTTCTTCCAGATACTCGAGCAAGCGCTGCTCTCGCGTCTCGCCCATATGGGTGGTGTCGGGCGGTGGGTCGAAATAGTGCGGATTGATCTGGAACGGCACGAGACCGAGCGCGTCGAACGACTCGAGCTGCACGATCGGCATGTCGTTTGTGGTCCGGATGGTCGGGCCTGCGACATTCGCCCCGGCACTCGCCCCCATGTAGATCATCCCCTCGCCGACGCGCCGTCGCACGGTGGAGAGCAGATCGGCGTCGCGCAGCGTCTTCAGCAGCCTGAACGTATTGCCGCCACCAACGAAGACCGCATCGGCCCACTCGAGCGTCGACACGCCGTCTCTGCCAACCCCCACCGCGCGCACCTCCAGACCCTCCTGGGCGAACCGCTGACGGGCCCTCGACGCGTATCGTTCCCGGTCGAAGAGCGCGAACGGCACGAACGCAAGTCGTCGCCGGGCACCCAGGAGGTCGAGCATCTCACCCATGCAATGGTCGAGGTACCCTTCGCCGTGGTTCGTCGAGTTACTGACCAGCAGCAGGCTCTGCGTCATGGGTTGCGCGGGTCACGCGCCGTGCCCGCGGGGGGTGCCCAGCCGACGGGCACTCAGCGCCCCCCGGTGGCTCTCGCGTCGCACGATGGGGACAGGTGCGTCATCGACGTGAGATTGAGCAAAGACACGGTGTCGCCCGGGTTCAACAACCCCTTCGCCCACACTTTGTGACCCACGTGGGATTCAACGCCGAACTCATCCAGCGTACCCACGAGCCTGAACGACAGATCGCCCAGCGCGGCATCAGCGGGCGGTTCGTGCGGCACGCGTTCGGCGATCGCAACTGGCTCGGTGGCGCTGGTCAGGACAAACCCATCGGGACCATCCGCCTCCACGCAGCCGACGGTCATCATGAGGGGGACTGGTTGCGCGGTCGCGACGACGGCCATCCCCGACACCATCAGAGCGGCCACGTGTCTGTGTGTGCGCATCACGCGAAGCGACTACCTGGACTCGGTCACGCCAGGCACATGTTTGGTCCACCAGGCGGTGCCGTAGTTGGTGAACGGGCCCGCGTCGATGGAGATGCTCGACTCGACGCGGTAGTTGACGGGCGAGACTAACCGAGTCGTCATCCGGAGCTGGACCAGGTGTCCGTCGACGTCAAACGGTGGGGTCTCGTAGTGGACGGTATAGAAGCCGCCCAGGTCGCCGCCGATACGACCCGCCTTGAACACCTCGAACCCTCGGCTGTCCACTTCGTAGCGGGTGAACGCCTTCTGCTCGGCGAGATAAATGATGCGCGATTCAGCCGTAAACGGGCCGTCGGGTCCGCGAGCATCGATCCGACTGGTGTAGTAGCGTCCGTCGTGGCCGGGCGCGAACACCTCGGTCCCTTCAATCAGGCCCCCCGCGCCGAGCGGGCTCTCCGGCACTCGCCACTCAAACTGCCACGTGCCGGGAAAATAGGCGTCGTAGTCGAAGAGCGGAATGTCGTCGCCGCGCTCGGTGGGACGGCCGCGGTCCGGAATCTGACCCTGCGGCCGTTGCGGCTCGGGCTGTGCATCCGCCGTGTCAGGCACGAACATGACGCCAGCCATCAGGAACCAGAACGCAAGACGCGCCGGCTGACCAAGCATTGGACGATTCTCCGGGTGGACCCGACCCCTGCTACTCGTCGTTGGTGCTGGGCAACTTCGTCAGATCCTGGCTGTCCACGGTATAGACGGTAAACGCCTGATACATCTCGTCCCAGCTCTGCTGGCCCCAGTAGACCTCCAGGTGTGGTCCAGGATTCCAGCGGTTGGTGAGGGAATTGTCGTACACCCCGATGCCGGTAATCTTGCTCCCGGCCGGGAGATGGAGCGGCTCGTCAAGCTCGTAGTGACTCTGCCAGTTGAAGTCGAACCTCGGGACATCAAGAATCGTCTGCTCGCGACCATCCGGATAGGTCACGACCCACCGCAGGCTCTTGCCGCGCAGGTGCATGTGTGGAGACAGACCGTAGAGCGTAATAGGCTCGGTGACCGGTGTAATACCGGTGATCTTCCAATCGTTCTCGTAGGGCGGTATGTTGGGAATCAACCCACTTTGCACGCGACCCGTCTCCGGATCGACGTTCGGCTTCACTTCTTCGCCCTGCACGAGATAGATGTCCTGCCCAAACGGGTCGGTGGGAAACGCGTTCCCGGCCTGGCGTGTCAACACTTCATGGGTGACCGGCTTGGTGTTGAACCAGATACCGAGTTTGCTGCGCTCGGTCGCTTCCACCCCGATCGGGTTGTAGTGCATGGTCCAGCGAATCCACTTGTCGGAGGCCAAGCGCTTCCCGGTGCCGGGGCGGTGCCGCTCGACGCCTCGCCCTGGCACGTAGGACAGCAACTTGTTGGCGCCCGGCAGGTTCACTTCATTGAAGACGGGCTGAGCCACGCGCCCCGTACCTGCCGAGTCATCGGTCCGCTCGTCCTCATCCTCATCAACGGGCTTGCGGGGCAAGGGCGCCCGTAAGAGGGAGTTGCCGTCGAGGTCGTGCAGCACACCGTCGACAACCTGCGTGCCCCATGGCAGATCGACGGTGTAGGCGCCAGAGTGATGCACGACCCGAAAATCGCTCGGACGCAGCTCCAGGACCTCCGCGAACCGATCCTCATCCCACGGCATCGCCGAATAGAAGTCGATATAGTCCTCTTCGCCTTCGGCGGCGACCGTGTACTCGACCGGCAGGTCAAAGACGTAGTCCGGCTCCCCGCCCTCGTAGCTCCAGCCGTCCGGGAAGTCCGGCCTCGACGGCATGTCGGCCACATTCCCCTGTGGCGCGCCGGCGTCGACCCACGCCACGATGGTGTCGATCTCCGCTTGTGCCAGGTATCGCTCGTTGCGGAATCTCAGACTGTTGTCCGGGTCGGCGGGCCAGGGAGGCATCACCCGAGCGACGACCATGTCTTTGATGGACCGCGCCCAGGGACGGGCCTCGGCGTATTCGAAGAGTGACATGGGCGCGATGTTGTCCGGCCGATGGCACGTCACACAGTTCTCGTACAAAATCGGGGCGACGTCCTTCGCGAACGTCGGCGGCGCCGGCTCCTGCGCGGCGCGTGCCGCGCCACCCGAAAGCACCACCGTCACCGCCAAGACGCTAATCGCAATCCTCATCCCTGGTATCTCCCGTGAGACGGGCCTACGTCGCTGAACCACAGGCCACCTGCCCGACGGTGGCTCGTGACGGTGCGTGGCTGCTGGTCGACTCACTCTATGGTGGGGTCGACAGCGTGTCAATCGACGAAACAGGTCGCGTTTACTGGCCTTGACGGTCGAGGATCGCCTCGATCTGGTCCATCACACGATCCATGCGGGCAATCAGCGCGTCGTAGGGCGCATCGGTCGCCAGGTCGATACCGTATTCCTGGAGGAGTTCGTAGGCATACCGTGAGCCCCCCGCCGACAATACGGCGAGATAGTCGTCACGTGCCTGCTCGTCGCCGGTCAAGAACCGCTCCGCGAACATGGTGCCGCCGGCTATCGAGGTCGCGTACTGGAACACATAGAAGTTGCGATAGAAATGTGGGATGAAGGCCCATTCGACCGCGTAGGCCGGATCAATGGCGAGCACATCCTCGTCGGCCCCGTGGTACTGCCGGAGCAGCCCTTCGTAGACCTCGCTCATCTTCTGTCCAGACAGCGCCTCCCCGGCTTCGACCATCTCGTGAATCTTGAGTTCGAACTCGGCGAACATCACCTGCCGGAAGAAGGTGCCGCGCGCCGCTTCCAACGCCGTCCCGAGATAGAACAGACGCTCGCTGTCTGAGATGTCCTGGCCCAGCATGTATTCCTGGAGCAGCACTTCGTTGGTCGTCGACGCGATTTCGGCGGTGAACGTCGCGTAGCTCGACGTCTCGTACGGATTGTGCTCTGTGGAGAGCATGGTGTGGATGGCGTGACCCCACTCGTGGGTGAAGGTCGACACGTCGTTGAATTGGCCGTTGTGGTTCAGGAGCAGGAACGGATGCACGTCATACACACTGCCGTACATATACGCGCCCGGCGCCTTCCCAGGCCGCGGGTAGACATGCATCCAGTTGCCGGCGAACCCCTCACGCAACAGGTCCAGGTAGTGCTCACCCAGAGGTGCGGCTGAGGCCAGGGTCAACGCCTTGGATTCATCGATGTCGAAGGTGCGATCCGACGCCACCAGCGGCGGATAGATGTCGTAGTAGTGCAGGTCATCCAATCCGAGCATCCGTTGCCGAAGCTTGAAATACCGAGGCAGCGACGGGAGGTGCCGGTGAGCGGCGTCGACCAGCGTGTGATACACGGCGGTCGGAATATTCGGACCGGACAGCGCGGCGTCGAGCGCGCTGTCATAGCGGCGCACCTTGGCCTGAAACACGTGCGCCTTGACTTGCGTGTCCAGTGTTTGCCCTATGGAAGTTT
>SXOW01000236.1 GCA_005778315.1 Acidobacteriota bacterium | reverse complement strand
TCGCGGTAGGTCGGATTCGGCGTCAGACCGCCTGCGTAGCCCACCGCCGTGGTCACAACACCGGGGGTCTGCCAGAACTGACGCTCGGCCCCCCAGAAACAGCCCATCCCAAACACGATCTGACTGGTGCCCTCGGCAAACGGGGGCCGAAGGGGGACACCGTTCACAAAGTGGGTGTCCGGCACCTCCATCGGCGTCTCGCGACCGGGCGGCGCCTCTTCTGGCGTGGGCATCCGCGGTGTCTCTCCTCTGAACCACATGTGACCCTCCCTGGGCTGGACTGGCCAGGTGCGGCCGCCGGACGCGCCCGGGGTCGCTACCTCACCTTACCGTATCGGCGGCCGGGCCCACGAGCGGGGCGGCCCTGAAGCGCCTTGGCAACGGGTTCAGCCGCCGGTGGCGTCAAGGGGGTCACAGGCGTGACCAGAACCGCCGATGCACGTCGCACGCCTCGTCTTCAAGCACCGGACCGATGACAGCAACTGGACGCTTCCCGTGGCTGAACAAGCTCCGCGATGGTACAGCAAGACTGCCTCCCGCGATGACCGCCAAGGCGGCTGATGAGCACCCGAACACCACACGGGGTATGCGACTCCAGTAGATCGCCCCGCAACACATCATGCACGGTTCCGTGCTCGAATACAGGGTCGCCCGACGTAGCGTATCGGTATCCAACCGGCGACAGGCGTCGCTCACCAGCACCAACTCCGCGTGTCGGGTCGAATCGGCGTCCGTGCAGACGCGGTTCCGGGCGGTCAGCTGCACGGCACCATCAACCACCAGCAGGGCGCCAAACGGCTCGTCTCCGGCCGCCGCAGCCTCTTCGGCCAAGCCGATGCACTGACGAATGAACGGCTCGTGGTCGATCGTGGTGTCCACCGATCAGGCTGATGTCCACTTGAGATGCAGCGCAGCGGGGAGTTGCCCAATCTCATCGAGGACGAGGTCCGGCCCGCCGGCGGGACCATCGAGGTCGGAGGACGTGAACTTGCCGGTCTTCACCAGGACGCCGCGCGCGCCAGCGGACTGCGCACCGGACACATCTGTCCGGACATCGTCGCCCACCACGACCAGTTCCGCCGGCGCGACCCCCATCGCGGCCGCCGCGGCACCGAAGAATTCTGGGCTCGGCTTCCCCGCCACCACCGCTACGGTATCGGTGGCATATTCGATGGCGGCGACGAACGGACCCGCATCGAGGCACAGGGCGCCGGACCGTCGCCAATAGCGATTTTTCTGGACGGCCACCAACTGGGCTCCGCCCATCACGTGGCGGAAGATCCGGTTCATGCGCTCCACGGTCCAGTCGTCACCCAGATCGCCGAGCACGACCGCCTCAGGCTTCTGCTCATCTATGGCGAACCGCGTGAATTCCTCGATGGTCATCGGGGACATGTGCAACGAGACGCGTGTCTTGCCGTGGTCGGCGAGCCACGCCGCGGCGGCGCGGGGGGCGGTGAAGATGTCGTCGGGATCCGCGCCAACGCCATGCCGCCGTAGTCGCTCGATGAGGGTGCCCCTCGGATAGCGCGTCGTATTGGTCGCGAACTTGACCCCCAGCCCGGCCGCCCGCAACGCACGAATCGCCTCGGCCGCGCCGTCGACCAAGCCGCGCTCGTCGTAGACGGTGCCGTCGAGATCGAGCACAACGCCCCGAATCGACGGAATCCACCCCTCCATGCACGAGAGGCTCGCACAGGCGCTCCCGCGGATGCAACCCCGCCTCGGCGTACCTACGGCAGGACGACAGGCGCCGATTGCCACTCCCGGAGGGCTGCAGTAACATCGCCATCATGCACATCTCGATCAGCTACTGCCAGGTTTGAAACTACCTGCCGAGGGCCGCCAGTTTGGCGGCCTCCATCAAGGACGCCCTCGATCTCGACGCTGAAGTCCGGGTCGGGAGCCGGGGGCAATTCGATGTCGTCGCCGACGGCGACCTGGTGTTCTCGAAGCAGGAATCACAACGGTTCCCCGAGCCGGCGGAGATCATCAGCGCGCTGCAGGCGCGGACCGCCTCCGTCTAATCCGACCAGACGCCAGTCGGCGTCGACCGTGGGAGCAGACCATGACCATCCAGCGCACGCACCGCGCGGACCCTGCCGACCGACAGCGGCCACACCTGAGCCGACGAGAGCTGTTGGCGGGCACTGCCGGCGTGGTGGGCGCGGCCGCACTCACCCCGGTCTCCGCGCAGCAGTCGGTCGCCACCACGCGGCGGGCCGGGCGTGGCCCGAACGAAGTCGACCAGCGCTCGTCGTATGTCACCCCGCGACGGGACCCAAGCGCGACATCATCGCGCACGCCGCTGCAGGACCTGCAAGGCACCATCACGCCAGCCGACTTGCACTTTGAACGGCATCATGGCGGCGTCCCGGATATCGACCCGGCGTTGTATGAGTTGCTCGTCCACGGACTCGTGGACCGTCCGACCGTGTTCAGCTTGGCTGACCTCCACCAGTTCCCGTCCACCACGCGCATATGTTTTCTGGAGTGCTCGGGCAACCTACAACGGGGCACCCCCGAGACCCTGCCGCAAATGGTATGCGGGCTCACCAGCCAGACCGAGTGGACGGGCGTGCTGCTGTCGACGGTGCTGCGGGAGGTAGGGGCCCAGCCCAACGCCGCCTGGCTGCTGGCCGAAGGGCAGGACGCCGCCGTGATGACCCGGAGCGTGCCGATGGACAAAGCGCTGGACGACGCGATGATCGTCTACGCGCAAAACGGTGATGCGCTGATGCCTGGGAACGGGTACCCGGCACGGCTCCTGCTGCCGGGCTGGGAAGGCAACGCGAGTGTCAAATGGCTTCGGCGCATCGAACTGGCTGAGCAGCCGTTCATGACGCGAGAAGAGACCTCCAAGTACACGGACCCGCTGGGGGACGGCACCGCCGTCCGTCAATTCAGTTTCGTCATGGACGCGCGGTCGATCATCACCGACCCTGCGTATCCGCGGGTGATTGCCCCCGGGTGGCACGAGATTCGGGGTTTGGCGTGGAGCGGCCGGGGCCTGATCACGGGCGTTGAGGTGAGCACCGACGGCGGGAACACCTGGCACGCGGCGAAGCTGCAAGCTCCGGTGCTCCCAAAGGCGCACGTCCGTTTCCGACACCTGTGGCAGTGGGGCGGCGAACCCACGGAAATCATGAGTCGGGCGACCGACGAGACGGGCTACGTGCAGCCCACGTGGGAGGCGCTCCAGGCGGCGCGAGGACCACACACGCGCTATCACCAAAATCCGGTCACGTCCTGGACGGTCGGCGACGACGGCCGGATGTTGTTCGGGGCGGAGAGGTTGCGATCGTGACCGGCCGACACGCCGCCCCCTCGACCGCCTGCACGTGGCTGGCCATGACCGTCATGGCGATGCTGTCAGCAGCCATCCCCCTGGAGGCACAGCAGCCGGTGGTCGCCCCGGATC
>SXOW01000235.1 GCA_005778315.1 Acidobacteriota bacterium | reverse complement strand
GGCGCCATCGGGTTGGTGGCGGTCGTGCTTTTCGCTCCGATAGAGAGCGCGGCTCAAGCGCGCGGATTCGTCAGCGTCAACGGGGCCTTCCAGGCGACGTCGAACGACTTCACCGAGGGCATCACGTTCCTGTCGAATGGAGAGGACGCCTCCGCGACCACGACACACGCGGTCGACGCGGGTGGGCTGCTTGACGTCAGCGGCGGGGTGTTCGTGACGGAGCAGTTCGCGATCGGCGCCGGGTTCTCTCGATACGACAAGGACAGCGACGCCGCCGTGTCGGCCAACCTCCCGCATCCGTTCTTTTTCAATCTGGACAGGCTCGTCGACGGGACCCAGCCGGCCGGGCGCGCCGAGAAGGTGGTGCACATCCAGGCCCAGTGGTTCATCCCCGTGAGCGACCGGCTGGAGGTGGGCGTGTTCGGCGGGCCGTCGTTCTTCAGCGTCGACCAGGAGTTCGTGCGGGGTGTCGACTTCAGGGACGCCTTTCCGTTCGACACCGCGACCTTCGTGTCTGCCGCCATGGAGCGGCAGTCGGAATCGGCCGTCGGCTTCAATGTCGGCGCCGACGTCACGGTGCTGCTGACCCCGAACGTCGGTGTCGGCGGACTGGTGCGATTCAGCCGGGCGACGGTGGACGTGGCCGCCCCCGACGGGACGACCGGGTCCCTCGATGCCGGGGGAGTCCAGGCCGGCGGCGGGTTGCGCCTGCGCTTCTGACGAGTCGGCACCTGTCAACGTGGCTCCTGCTCCGGCGGATCGCCAGTCGTCCTCTACACACCTTGACCGCACCTTTCCGAAGGGGCATCCTGGTTACTTACATGCCTCCCGGCCATCTCGGGTCGAGCGCGCCGTCCTGCACGAAGTCGGGAGGATTTCGATGCTGTGACGCAGGCGCGGCGCCCGCGGGGCCACGACACACCTGAAGGGCCGATGGGCGGTCCTTAGAAGAAGCCATGAAGCGGCCGTGCAACGCGCACTGATTGTGGGCATGGGCACCGTAGGCATCGCGACGATGGCTGCCATGCTGGTCGTGATGGCCGTGTCGGCCCCCCAACCAGACTCGGCGCACGACATCCAGGAAGGGGCACGCGTCACGCTGGTTGACCGCGACGCCGATATCCCGGCCCACCCCGCCCCGCAGGATGGCCGTGTCGCATTTCGATTCCAGCGCGGCTCCGCTGCCCTGGTTCTGGCGGTCGATATCGCGAGTGGTTGGATTCAGATTCGCGGGCAGCGTCCAGATGGTGAGGACGCGCAGGGCTGGATCATCAGGCGATACGTCCATGGGGCCCTCGATGACGCGGGAGCGCCGCCACCTGAGAAGACCGTGCCCGGATTGGGCTGGTGTCCGGCCATGCCGTCACCAAACCCGTATGCGGATGGCACGCTGCGACTGGCCACGTGGAACATTGCCAACCTCCACGCGCGAGATGGCGAGTCTACCTTTGGTCCGCCGCGACCATCGGTGAGGCGCGACACGACGGACTACCAACGAATCCGTTGCTACGTGCGTCTGCTTGACCCGGACGTGCTCGCCGTGCAGGAAATCGACGGAGAAGAGGCACTGGCGAGGGTCATTGATACAGAGGTCTATGACCTGCACATGTCGCGCCGGGGCCAGAGCCGCGACATGCACGGCCGCCAGAACACCGGCTTTGCCTACAAGAAGGGGTTGGACGTGAGCCGTCTCCCTGATTTCTCGGCGCTCGATGTGAGCAACGGCGAGCTCCGGTATGGGGCGCGCATCCGAGTCGCGCATGGCGATACGCACCTGCAGTTGATGAGCGTGCATCTGAAGAGCGGCTGTGTCGGCAACAGCGATCAAGGCCGGGACTGCACCCAATTGCTACGCCAGATACCGATCCTCGAGGACTGGATCGACGAGCACGCCGCCGGTCCCGATCCAGTGATAGTACTCGGGGACTTCAATCGGCGGCTGAACGATCCCAGCGACGCGGTGTGGGCCCAACTGGACGACGGGCAACCGGCCAACGCGGACCTCACGACGATCACCGACGGACTCGCGACCAACTGTCGCGACAACAGATTTACTGACTACATCGACCACATCGTGTTCGACCGTCGGTCGATCGCGCTCGTCGACCGAGGGTCGCCGCGGCAGCTGAACTTTCGGGACGCCGACCAGCCGCACTGGGATGCCATCTCCGACCACTGCCCGCTCGCCGTCGACCTAGGCCGCCCCTGACGCGCGTCTTCTCCAGACATGCCATCGTGGCTGGTCGTCGGCACCGATCGCCACCCCGTGTCCACTCTGCGGTATAACAAAGGCATGGACTACCGTACGGCGTTCCGCTGCATTGCCGGATGTCCGGGGGAGTATCCCCTGTGGAAACCGATCTATCGCTGCCCCACGTGTGGCGACCTGCTAGAGGTCACGCATGACCTCGATGCGCTGCGAGACCGCTCGGCCGCCGCCTGGATGCGTCTGTTCGACGAGCGCTACAAGCGGACCGCCTGGCCCTATGGCTCTTCGGTGTGGGGCAAGAAAGAGTGGGTGTGTCCGAACATTCGCGATGAATCGATCGTGTCGATGGACGAGGGGGGCACCAATCTGTTCTGGGCGGACCGGTTCGGGCAGGAACTCGGTATGCGCGACCTGTGGGTCAAACTCTGCGGGAACTCCCATACGGGGTCCTTCAAGGACCTCGGCATGACCGTCCTGGTCTCGGTGGTACGGCAGATCATCGAGGACGGTGGCAACATCAGGGCCGTAGCGTGCGCCTCCACGGGCGACACGTCCGCCTCGCTCGCCGCCTACGCCGCCGGCGGTGGCATTCCGGCCATCGTGCTGTTGCCCCGCGGCAAGGTCTCGACCGCGCAACTGCTTCAACCGATCGCCAACGGCGCGCTTGTCCTCGCACTGGACACGGACTTCGACGGATGCATGTCGATCGTGCAGCGACTGTCGGAGGACGAGGGCATTTATCTCGCCAACTCCATGAACAGCTTGCGTCTCGAAGGGCAAAAGACGGTCGCCATCGAAATGGTGCAGCAGCTCGACTGGCAGATCCCTGACGTCGTCATCATCCCCGGCGGCAATCTCGGGAATGTCAGCGCCCTGGGAGCCGGATTCGAGATGATGGCCTCGTTGGGCATCATCAACAAACAGCCACAAATCGTCGTCGCGCAGGCCCAGGCCGCGAATCCGCTCTATCTGGCCTACAAGAACAACTGGGAGTTCGCGCCCGTGGTGGCCCAGCCCACGCAAGCCTCAGCCATTCAAATCGGCAATCCGGTCTCGTTCCGCAAGGCGATCAGGACCCTGCAGGCGCACAGGGGCATCGTGACCCAGGCGTCTGAGGTGGAACTGGCTGAGGCGGCCGCGCGGGCTGATCGGACGGGGATGTACAACTGCCCCCATACCGGAGTCGCGCTGGCGGCGCTGATCCAGTTGCTCGATTCTGGGGAGATCGATCCTGCGGCTCGAGTCGTGGTGGTGTCCACCGCCAGCGGGTTGAAGTTCACCGACTTCAAGCTGCGGTATCACGAAGGTCGGCTCCCCGGCGTGACGTCGCTCCACGCCAACACGCCGGTCGAGTTGCCCAACGACTACGATGCGGTGCGACGCGCTATTGACCAGCACGCGACCGTCGGCGCCTGACCCAGCGGCCCAGACGCCGATCGGCGTCTCCCGTTACCGCAGGAACAACGCATACGCCACGCTGTCGGTCTGCAGCTCGTAGGCGTACCCAAGACCGGCGAGGAACGCAGGGAACGCCGGGAGGTCGCTGTCCGGCACCTCAAAGGCGGCCAGCACGCGACCGAAGTCGGCCCCGTGGTTGCGGTAGTGGAACAGGCTGATGTTCCAGCGACCGCCGAGCTTGTCGAGAAAATTGAGGAGCGCGCCCGGTCGCTCCGGAAACTCGAATCGGCATGGACGCTCCCCGCTGGGGGTCTCACGCGCCACGTCGTACACGCGGCTCGTGAGCGTCTCCCGCAGGAGCCGGTCGACCAGCTCACGCGGGGACCAGGAGGGCATCAACCCGTCATGCTATCATCTGGAAGTGGAGCGCCTGTGATGCCGATCTTCGAGTATGCATGCCGTGACTGCCACGCCGATTTCGAACTGCTGGTCCAGGCCAGCGCCACGCCGGTGTGTCCGTCATGCAGCAGTCCATCACTCCAGAAGCGGCTCTCTGCCTTCGCGGTAGGGCGCGGCGGCCCATCCGCCACGCCGGCGGCACCACAGGCCTGCGGTGGTTGTGGCGACCCGCGCGGAGCCGGCGCCTGCTCCATGAACTGAGACGAACGGAACGAGCCTGCAGATGCCCGTACCCAGGATCACCAAGGAAGAGCTGAAGAGCCTGATCGAGGAAGAGGGCGGCACACCCCCGGTCATCCTCGATGCGCGGTTGAAGTATCCCTATGAGCACAGCACGGTGATGCTCAAGGGCGCCGTCCGGCTCAACCCGAACGATCCAAGCGCCGGGCTCTCCACCGAGCGGGACATCGTCGCCTACGACTCCGACCCAGAAGAACTCGTCAGCGCCCCGGTGGCCGCGGCGCTGATTCGCAAAGGGTACCGCGCGAAGGCCTTGCAAGGAGGACTCGCGGAGTGGGTCACCGCGAAGTTCCCGACCGACGAGAAGGACGCGCCAAAGCAGGCACCACCCGAGGCGGGTGGGCTCAAGGACTGACGCCACCATTCTGCGAGGTCGGCCGGGTGCCCCACACCCCGCACCTCGACGCCAGCGCCGGCGACGACAACAAAGATGCCGCTGCCAAGCTGCACCCGGACGATCACCGCCGCGCTTGCCGGCGTCGGCTGCTTGGCGTTCGCCATGCCGAGCGCGGCCCAGCCGGCACTTCGCACCGCTGAAGACCTCCAGCACGCGCTGCAACGCCGCTACGAGCTGGTGCTTGACCTCAGTGCCGATTTCATCCAGACCTACGAGGGCGGCGTCCTTCGATCACGTCTGAGTGAGCACGGTCACATGCAGATGAAGATTCCCGGCAAGATGCGCTGGGACTATCTCGAACCGGAACGCAAACTCATGGTGTCGGATGGCGAGCAGATGTTTCTGTATCTGCCCGACGACGAGCAGGTCATGCTGCTGGCGGTGCCAGCCGAAGATCAGGCCACGACACCAGCGTTG
>SXOW01000234.1 GCA_005778315.1 Acidobacteriota bacterium | reverse complement strand
GGTACCCGTTCATCGAGCGGCTCGAAGTGATAGATCTCCGAGGCGGGGAACTCCACCGGTTCGAACCGGATATGCGGGATCGGGTTCAGAGTCAAGCCGATCACGCGGTAGCCCAGTTGATCCGCGCCGGGCGCATAGAGGTGAATCCCCTCGTTCGGGTCGATCTCAACCGCGAGCGAGAACCGCGTGCCCACGGTGATGTTGGGGTTGCTCGGATAGGCGGTGATGTTGAGATGCGCGGTCGCCCCTTCCATCGCCTCGATGGGCGAGAGGCCGGCGCCGAGTCTCAGCATGATATTGGCGGTCGTGTTCCGCTCCCGGTAGAACTCCTCGAAGAAGCGTGACGTGACCTTCCCTGCCGCATCCAGCATGAACGTGCCCGGAAACGGCGTCCCAACAATATTCGCGCTCGCCCCGAAAACCGAGACATACCGCCTGGCCTCCGCCTGCACCGCTGGGTCGTCCTTGTTGGGTCCGATTGCTTCCGCTGCCACGGTGTTCAGAATGCCGAATTCGGTGATGACCGCCGAGTCGTCATCCGAGAGCAGTGGAATCGTGATACCACGGCGTGTGGCGAAATCCGAGAGGACTTCTGTAGAGTCGTAACTGATGGCGGCGACGCCGAGGCCTTGTCCTCGCAGTTCTTCCGCCCGGTCTTGCAGCTCCACGAGCTGCGCTTTGCAATACGGTCACCAGTCGGCGGAGCGGTGAAACAGCAGCACCGCTCCCTTCGGGCCCAAAATGGACTGGAGCGTCCGCTCCTGTCCATGCTGATCGGGTAGCGTGAAATCCGGGACCGACTCGCCCACCTGGGGGCCGAGGGATGCGACGTTGACGGGGGTTCGGGGCTGCATGGCGTGGGTCTGGAATCCCAGCGGCACGCTCACCGCCGCCAGAATCGCCCAGAAGGCGGCTTGCCGACCTGGCTCTCTCATAATGCCGAATCCTACCACGCGAGCGCCTTCAGATCAGGTGTCGAGACCGCGTCAACCGCCCTATTCCTCCTCAGACCGGGCGTCCACGTAAGCCGCCCCGTCGTCGTCAGGGTCGACACTGACGACGAGCGTCATCGGGCGACAGCACACCTGGCAATCCTCGATGTATTCCTGCCTTGGGACGGATCGGTCGATGAACACATCGAGAGGCTCGCCGCAGTAAGGACACTGGACCGTGGCTGTATCCATGATGTCTACCCGGCGTGGCGCCGGCTCCTGAGGCCCACGAAACCGCTTGGTGCCGCCGGGCTCTATAATCCGCGCTGGAGGTCGACCGACTATGAGGACAGTACGGAAACTGATGCTTGACGATGCTCGCGTGATGATGGCCGCGGCCGAGGCAAAGGCGCAAGAGATCGGCGTGGACATGGACATCGCGATTACCGACGACAACGGGAGCTTGCTGATGTTCCACCGCATGGACCGTGGCCGCATCACCAGTATTGATGTTGCCATCAGCAAGGCGTTCACGGCCGCGGCGGCGCGGAAGTCGACCCGCGACTACAGCGTGGCCGGTGCGGCGGGTGGGCCGGCGTTCGGGATTCACGTGAGCAATCAGGGCCGCTTCATGATCGTACCCGGCGGACTGCCGGTGTTCGTAGGAGACGACATCGTTGCCGGTATCGGTTGCAGTTCCGGTTCGCCGGACCAGGATGAGGTGGTGGCCCAAGCCGGTCGCGACGCGCTCCTGGCGAGCCTGGCGTAGCCGAGGCACCAACCTCGTAGCATGGGCAGCTCGGGGCGGCTTGTCGCCGCGGCTGTCGCCGACCGCTACTGTTGGTCGCTGTTCGCCCGCGACCGCTTGAAATCCGGGCCGAGGTCCTCGCCCAGCGTCATGTCGGCGCCCAGGCGCTCCAGGACATCGCCGGTCTCCTGGTGGGTATAGAAGGACCCTGAGCGGTACTCTCCCTGGGCGGCGATCATCCACGGGGTTTGACCGCGCGCGTTGATGACGTCTATCTCGGCGCCGCGCTCCACGAGAAACGGCACCAGCAGTGTGCCGCCGAGGTAGACCGCGCCATGGAGCGCCGTCTGTCTGTTGTCGTTGGTCGCGTTGATATCCAGGCCGAGGTCCAGGAGCAACGTCACCGCCTCCAGGGCTGACTCCTGGAGGGCCAGGTTGTCGCCAAACCAGCGGCGCCCGTACTTGTCTGCGCCCTCGACGTAGTCCGCTCCCGCCGCCACCATCAGCGCCGTCGTGCCATCGTTGGTCCGCGCTATAGGGTCCGCGCCCCCGGCCAGCAGCAGTCGCATGCTCTCGAGGTCGCCGAAGCTGGCTGCGAGGAAGAACGGGGTCGCCCCGATATCGGACGGTGAGAGGCCGTTGGCCTGGAAGATCCGGCGCGACACGAAGGGTAACGGTTTCTCCATCCGCGCGTTCGGGTCCGCGCCGCGCTCGAGCAACGCGGAGACCACGTCGGGCATAGCCCGTTGCACCGCCGCGTGCAGCGCGGTGCGACCGGCGCCGTTGTGATTCGGATCGGCACCTTGCTCAAGCAGGAAGCGCGCCATCTCGGCGTGCCCGCTGTCGATGGCAACCAGGAGCGCGGCCGCCTCGGTGCCTTCGACGAATCTGGCCGCGGCGTTGGTGTTGCCGCCGATGCCGTCTGGAGCCGACTCATTTGCGTCGGCGCCGGCGGACAGCAGGAGCCCGGCCGCCTCGATATTGCCCTGCTGCACCGCGAAGAGCAGTGGGGTGAAACGATTCGTTGACCGAGCGGATGCGGACGCCCCCACCTCCAGCAGCACCCGTGCCACCTGCGTATGGTGCTCCGCGATGGCCAGCATGAGCGCGGTCTGGCCCAATGTCGCTTCGGCGGCGTTCGGATCCGCGCCCGCCGCGACCAGCCGTCGGACCACATCCACGTTACCGACCCGCGCGGCGGTCCTCAGCGGAGTCTCGCGGTTGGTGCGCGCCAGGTTGGCGTCGGCGCCGGCCGCCAGCAGGGTCTCGACAATGTGGAGGCTGCCGTTCAAGCACGCCAGCGCGAGGGGGGTCGTACCGTGGTCGTCTACCGCGTTCACGTCCGCTCCCGCCTCGAGCAGCAGGGCGACCAACGGGCCGGCGTCGCGGTGCGCGGCCCAGTGCAGCGCGGTCGTGCCGTCGCCATAGCGACTGTTGGGGTCGGTACCGGCTGAGAGTAAGCGCTCGACCGCGTCAGCGTCGGTGTTCCTGGCCGCGGCTACCAGCAGCAGCCCGTCCGGACTTTGGGCCAGGGCTGTCGCGAGGCAGCCCACGGCAAGCCCGACCGCCAGTGCGACGTGGCGCACGGGGCGGCAGAGCCGTTGAAGCCGGGACGCGTGCAAGGCGTGCGAGTGTCGCCGTTCGATAGGTGCCATGAACATGACGAAGACCCAGTTCCTAGACGGAGTTCCGGTGACCACAGATGCCGTACATCAGCCGCGGGCCAGCAAGATGAACGCCCGCGGCGGGCGGCTACCTTGACTCACTTTGGCGGTCCTCATCATAATTCACCGTTACCGCTTCAGTATGCAACTCCTGGCCGCGCACGCGTCTCGGCCGGGTCAGCACACGGATTCAGCCATGACAGGCACGCGCTGCGCGGCCCCGATACCCACCAGTCGCCGCGCCCGGTGCTGCCTCCTGCTCGCAGGCGCCGCGCTGGTGGTTGGAGTCAGCCCCGGCACGGCACAGACGCCGACTTCGGACGATGGTCACCAGGACCTGCTACAGCGTCATTGCCTCGGGTGTCACAACGACCGCACGTTGGCGGGGGGACTGTCGCTGCAGGGGGTCGACGTCACGACGGCCGGTCAGAACCCGGCTGAACTCGAGTTGTGGGAAAAGGTGATCCGCAAGCTCCGCACGCGCGCGATGCCCCCTCCCGGGCGACCAAAGCCGTCAGAAGCGGAATACCTGAGCATCGCGGCTCGGCTGGAAACCGCCATTGACTCCGTGGCGCGGGCGACGCCCAACCCTGGTCGCCGTCCCGCCGTGCATCGGCTGAATCGCGCGGAGTACGCCAACGCCATCCGGGACCTGCTGGCGCTGGAGATCGATACGCGGTCGCTGCTGCCGACCGACGACTCCGGGTATGGGTTCGACAACATTGCGGACGTGCTGTCGGTGTCGCCGATGTTGACCGAACGCTACCTTTCGGCCGCGCACAAAGTCAGTCGACTGGCGGTCGGTGACCCGTCGATGGCGCCGGCCACTGAAATTTTCGCCGTCGATAAGTATTTGAAGCAGGATCAGCGAGTCAGCGACGACCTGCCGTTCGGGTCTCGTGGCGGTCTCGCCGTGCGCCAGAACTTTCCGGTGGACGGCGAGTACGTCGTGAAGGTGTATCTGGCGCGCACCTACGACGGACGGCTGCGCGGGCTGGCGCATCGCCACGAGATCGAGGTGCGGCTGGACGGCGCGCTGGTCGACACGATTGCGGTCGGTGGCACAAGTGTCGATGACGACGGGAATGTGCAACGCCTCGACTACCGGAATTCGGACGACGATGGCCAGGAAGTGCGGTTCACGGCGCCGGCCGGCCCGCACCTGCTGGCGGTGAGTTTTGTGGACCAGGCGGCGGTGCTCGAAGGGATGCGGCGACCACACTACGCCGTGACCAGTTATGAGTATGCCGGCGACCAGACCCTCGACCCCAGCCTCGGTCGCGTAGAGTTGCGTGGACCGTATGCGGTGACGGGGCGCGGCGATACGCCGAGCCGTCGGGTGCTGTTTACCTGTCGGCCTCCGGACGGCTCACTCGCTGGAGGACCGGAGGAAGTCGCGTGCGCGCGCGAGATCCTGACCCGTCTCGCACGGCGCGCGTTTCGCCGACCGGTGACCGCAGCCGACCTTGACATGCTGCTCGAGTTCTTTCACCTCGGGCGCGAAGACGGCGACTTCGACGCCGGCATCGAGATGGCGCTGCGGCGCACGCTCGTGAGCCCGGACTTCTTGTTTCGGCGCGAACGTGATCCCGCCGGTGTGGCGGCTGACGCGACGTACGTCATCAGTGAGACGGAGCTGGCGGCGAGACTGTCCTTCTTCCTGTGGAGCAGCATTCCTGACGAGGCGCTGCTTGACCTCGCCGAACGTGGCGAGCTGCGACGCCCGGGGGTGCTCGAAGCGCAGGTCGAGCGGATGCTGGCTGACCGCCGCGCCAGGGCCATGGTCGAGAATTTCGGCGGGCAGTGGCTGTATCTCCGCAACATGGCGCTCGTGGCCCCCGATCCCTACGCCTTCGGCGATTTCGACGCGAACTTGCGTGAAGCGATGGGCGAGGAGATGGAGCTGTTTCTTGACAGCCAGATGCGGGAGAACCACAGCGTGCTGGAGCTGCTGACATCGGACACGACGTTCGTGAACCAGCGGCTGGCCGAGCACTACGAGATCCCCAACGTCTACGGCAATCACTTCCGCCGCGTGATCCTGGACGGCGACCTCGAGCCCCGGCGCGGGCTGCTGGGCACGGGCAGTCTGCTGACCGTCACCTCGTACGCACACCGCACGTCTCCGGTGGTACGTGGCAAGTGGCTGCTCGAAAACATCCTTGGGACACCCCCGCCACCCCCGCCTCCGGATGTGCCGGCATTGGCAGAGAACGACGACAGCGATGTGGCGCCGCAGTCGGTGCGAGAACGGATGGAGGCGCACCGCGCGAATCCGGTGTGTGCAAGTTGCCACCGGGTCATGGATCCGCTGGGTTTCGCGTTGGAGAACTTCGACGCCATCGGGCGATGGCGGACCACCAGTGAGGCTGGTACCCCGATCGACGCCGGAGGGGAGCTGGCCGACGGCACGCCGGTCAGCGGACCAGCGTCCTTGACGGCGGCGTTGTTGAAGCGCCCGGAGAGTTTTGTCACCACCGTGACCGAGAAATTGCTGACCTATGGCCTCGGGCGCGGTGTAGAGTATTTTGATGCACCGGCAGTGCGCACCATCGTTCGCGAAGCGGCGGACGACGACTATCGCTGGTCCGCGCTGATCGCAGGCATTGCGCGCAGCGTTCCGTTTCAAATGAGGAGAGGCCCCGCGTCATGATCATCACCAAGATGGCGTTACCCCGGCGGACGTTCCTGCGTGGCGTAGGCGCGACCTTGGCCCTGCCACTGCTCGATGGCATGGTGCCGGCATTGTCGGCCATGCGCACCACCGCCGCGCGGCCGGTATCGCGCCTCTACGTCGGGTATGTGCCCAACGGCGTGATCATGGACCAGTGGACCCCCACGACCGAAGGAGTCGGCTTCGAGCTGCCGCAGACCCTCGCGCCGCTGAAACCGTTTCAGGACCAGCTCACCGTGGTGACGGGCCTTCAGAGCGAGCCGATGTTCCCTCTCCCCGGTGAAGGGACCGGGGACCATGTGCGCGCGGCCGCGGCGTTTCTGACCGGTGTGCATCCGAAGAAAACCGAGGGGCCAGACATCCAGGGCGGCACGTCGATCGATCAGATTGCCGCGGTCAAGTTCGGGCAACAGACTCAGCTGACGTCGCTGGAGCTCAGCCTCGACCCCAACGAGTTGATCGGTGCCTGCGAGGCCGGCTGGAGTTGCGCGTACTCCAACACGCTGTCATGGCGCAACCCGACGACGCCGCTGCCGATGGAGAATCAGCCGCGCGCGGTCTTCGAACGACTCTTCGGCGACACCGACGACACGAGCCAGGAGGCCCGGTTGGCGCGTATCCGCGCGGACCGCAGCATTCTCGACTCCTTGGTCGAGGAGGTTGGCACGTTTCGGGGCACGCTGGGTGCTGGCGACCAGGACAAGGTGACTCAGTATCTCGATGCCATTCGCGACATCGAGCGCCGTATTCAGATGGCCGAAAAGCAGAGCGGGGTGGAGCTGCCTGAACTGGCGCGACCCACCGGCGGGATCCCGGATACGTTCGCCGATCACGCGCGTCTGATGTTCGATCTGCAGGTGCTGGCGCTACAAACTGACATGACCCGCATCATTACGTTCATGATGTCGCGCGAGGTCAGCCCCCGGACCTACCCAGAGCTGGGTATTCCCGACCCGCATCACGGTCTCTCTCACCACCAGAACAACCCGGTGCAGATGGAGAAACTGGCGAAGGTCAACCTCCATCATATGCAGCAGTTCGCTTATTTCCTCGAGCGGCTGCAGGCAACCCCCGACGGCGACGGTACATTGCTCGACCACATGCTGATGCTGTACGGCTGCGGCATCAGCGACGGCAACCAACACCTGCACGTCAATCTGCCGGTGCTGCTGGCCGGTGGCGCCTGCGGACGGTTGCAGGGCGGTCGGCACGTGCGTGTGCAGGAAGGCACGCCGCTGACCAACCTGCAGCTCACCATGCTGGACAAGCTCGGCGTGCCCACCGATCAACTGGGCGACAGCACCGGCCAGCTCACGCATCTCTCCGTGTAACCACGGTCAGGTGGCGCAGGCCTGTAGGCCTGCGATCGCCGGCTGAAGCCGTGCGCCCCGATGCGGGTGCTATCTCACGGCCAGAGCAACCGCCACTCGGTTGCGTACTCCGCCAGGCCCCAGGTGACGCGGAGGGTGCCTGAAGGCACGGCCTCGTCTTCTCCCACGAGATTGGGCTCCAGCGTGATCGCCAGGCTGGGTCTGGCCTCCGCGAGTTCCCGACGAGTCATGGACGTCCGCCCGAAATCGCGCGACGGGTCGTAGTCCGTGCCCCACTGCCGTGTTTCGAGGCTGACAATCAACTCGCCCCCGGACTCCCGCGGCACGAGAAACAGGGTGTATTCGCCCCGTGGCACCTCCAGATCGCCAATGCGTACGTCCAGGTCCAGCGTCAGGCGCGTGGCCCAGTTGGCGCCGACCCGCCAGACCTGGTCGTAGGGCACAAGGCTGCCGAAGATGTCCCGACCCCGCGCGTGGGGTTGACCGTAGTCGATGGTGATGTGCGAGGGACCGGAGTGGGCCGGTGTGCCAGGGAACCACGCGCCGCTGCGGTGCACGCGACCGTCGAACGCCACGCTGGTGGTTACCCGTCCGCTGGGTGCGACATGCGGCCTGGGTTCAGACTCCTGGGCGACGACGGTCGCGCTCAACAGGATGACGCTGGACAGGAACCCGAAACGGATCGGTAGTGTCGTCATGGCTTCGCCGTAGATGTGAGCGCCGGTCGCGCGTGAAGGTGCCGCCGAGGGGCTCAGTGGTGATGGTGGTGATACGCCTCGTGCTCCGCATGGGCCTTGTCGCGCTGGATTTTCTTGGCGCCTTGGCGCGCGAGACCCAACGTGCGCCGACGGGTCCCGTCGGAGCTGACCGACGAGATTGAGAGCTGCTTCTCGAGCGAGGTGCTCTGACAGGCGGGGCAGGCCGGCGCCGCCGTGTCTCGCGGCAACACCAGCAGCTCGAATTCGTGGCGGCAGTCACGGCAGGCGTACTCGAAAATTGGCATTGTCGTCCCTCGGAGGCGTTTTGCACATGATCGGTCGCAGATTATCACAGCCGATGGCGGTGCAGCTGCGCCTGCCAGCCGCCGCCGCGCCGTGCACTGGCGTAGAATGACGACATCGTCAACAGTGCGTGCGGTGGCCACGCGGGGGGAGAGTAGATGCGTAAGGTGCTGAGGTCGGCGGTCGGTGTTGCGTGTGTCCTGCTGGTCGCCGGTTCGAACGCCACGGCGCAGTCCGTCGCCGACCAATACACGCCGGTCACGGAGGAGATGCTCGTGGACCCGCCCGCCGGCGACTGGCCGATGTGGCGCCGCACCTACGGCCACTGGGGACACAGTCCGCTCGACCAGATCAACACGTCCAACGTCGGTAGCCTGCGTCTGGCGTGGGCCTGGACGATGGACGAGGGCCTGCAAGAGACGACGCCCCTCGTGCACGACGGGATGATGTTCCTGGTGCAGGCGTGCGATTTCGTCGAGGCGCTGGACGTGCGGGACGGGTCGCGCATCTGGCAGTACCGCCGGGAACGCGTGGACCATGCAGCCCGCCTCGCCTGCGCAAACCGGAATGGTGCCCTCTACCAGGACAAGCTGTTTATCGCCACCCACGACGCGCACCTCGTCGCGTTGAATGCCCGGACCGGTGAGGTCGAATGGGACGTGGAGGTCGGCGATTGGACGATCGGTCAGCACTACTCCGGCGGCCCGATGGTGATCAAAGGACGGGTGGTCGCAGGCATGTCCGGTTGCTACCATCTGAATACGCGCTGCTGGGTCTCGGCGCACGACGCTGACACCGGTGCGCAGGTGTGGCGCACCTACACCATCCCGGGGAAGGGTGAGTTCGGCTACGACTCCTGGGGCGACGTGCCAGACGAGGACCGGCGTGGCGGCTCGGCCTGGAACTCACCCAGCTATGACCCCGAGTTGAACTTGATCTATACCGGCGTCGGCGTACCGATTCCGTGGGGCTCCGTCCAACGCGGCACGGGGGACGGCGATGTCCTCTACACGAACTCGACCCTGGCCCTGAATGCCGACACCGGCGCGATCGCCTGGTACTTTCAGCACATTCCTAATGACGAGTGGGACCTTGACCACCCGTTCGCGCGGCTGGTGCTGGAGACCGAGGTCTCCCCCGGCGACGTCCAGTGGAAAAACAGATCCATCACCCCGGGAGGACGCCGCAAGATCGTGACCGGCATCCCCGGCAAGACAGGCATCGTCTGGGCGTTGGATGCGGCGACCGGCGCGTTTCTGTGGGCCCAGCCGACCAACTATCAGAACGTCGTCGTGGATATCGACGCCGAGAGCCGGCGGGTCATTCTCAACTCGGCGCTCAAGTTCCCGGAGGTCGGGAAACCGGTCTTCGTCTGCCCGAGCGCGCTGGGCGGCATCAATTGGCAGGCGACCGGCTATCACCCCGGTACGAACGCGCTGTATGCGCCGGCCAACAACGTCTGCATGGACCTGACCCTCAACGAGTTCCGCGATCGCCCCGGCGCCCACCACGGGTCGGCTCTGATCGCGCAGACGCCGGCCCCGGACATCGACGGACAGATCGGCCAGTTCACCGCGATGGACCTCGCCACCGGTGAACCGCTTTGGGTGTATCGGCAGCGGGCGGGTATCGGTGGCTCGGTGCTCACCACCGGCGGTGGCCTGGTGTTCGTGACCGATGACGCCCGGCGCTTCCGTGCGTTCGACGCGCGCAGCGGCGACATCTTGTGGGAACAGATTCTGAACTCGAGCGCGGGTGGGTTCCCCGTGTCCTACACCCATGAGGGCGTGCAGTATGTGGCCATCGCGGCCGGCGGCGGCATCAACTTTCGCGGACTCACCCCGGAGATCCAGCAGCCGGGTCGGGGCAATATGCTGTTCGTCTTCAGGCTGCCCTGACGGACGCGTTACTCCCCGCGCAGCGCGGTCGCCGGGTCGACCTGTGCCGCGCGCCGAGCCGGCAGCCAGCTGGCGATGAGGCACGTCGTCGCCAGGAGGGCTGCCACCGCCGCGAATACGCCCGGGTCCAGCGGGCTGGTTTCGAACAGCAGAGCCTGGAGACGTCGTGTGAGCACGACCGCCGAGCCGAGCCCGATAGCGGTACCGGCCAGCGCCAGCCAGCCAGCCTCCGAGAGGATCTGCCGCCGTATGTCGGCGAGTTGGGCGCCGACGGCCATCCGGATGGCGATTTCACGCCGGCGTTGGGCGACGACGTAGGAGATCACGCCGTACAAGCCGACCGCTCCCAGCGCGACGGCGAAGGCCGACGCGATCAGCAACAGGGTCATCACGAAGGCGCGCGGCGCACGCGCGCGACGGACCAGCGTGTCGAGGGTCTCGATGTCCGACACCGGCAGGCCAGGGTCGAGCGCGCGGACGGCGGCTCGGGCGGGGGCGGCGACGGCGGCGGTGTTGGGGGTCCGCACGACGTAGCTCATGGCCAGCGGTGCCAGCAGGGCCTCCCCCAGCCGATACCCGACCGGGTAGTACGCAGTCTCGGGTGGCGGGTCGTGCAGCGACTGTTCATGGACGTCGTCGACGACACCGACAATCCGGAACCACTCCTCGGCGTTCTCCGGCCGCCCTCCGGCATGGATCCCTTTACCGAGTGCGCTGTCGTTCGGCCAGTGCGCCCGGGCCAGCCCGCGGGAGACAATGACCACCGGCGCGTCGCGCACGCCATCCAGCGAGTCGAAGGCCCGTCCCTCGATCAGTTGGATGCCCATCGTGTCGAAGTAGCCGGGCGACACGTTCTTCATCATGAAGATGGGCGGTATCTGGCCATCGGGCAGTGATTGGTCCTCGAGCACGTGTCCCGAAGCGCCGAGCGACCCGCCCAGCGGGAGGTGGGATACCGCCGCGACGCTCTCCGCCCCGGGGAGGGCAGAGAGTCGGGCCAGCACCTGTTCGTGGAAGTGCAGACGTGACTCTCCCGACTCGTATTGCCGCTCTGGTAACGAGAGTCGCAGACTGACCAGGTCGGATGGATCAAAGCCGGGATCGACCGCGGCGAGCCGCTGGAACGACCGGGCCGCGAGACCCGAACCGACCAGGAGCGTCAGCGCCAGCGCGATTTGAGCCACGACGAGCCCGCGTCGGGCGAGATGTCGGTCGCGGGTCCCGGTGGCCCCGCGCGCGCCTGCCCCGAGGCTCGCGGACGCCGGGATACCCGCCGCGCGCCAGGCCGGAAGCAGACCGAACAGGAGGCCCGCGCCGACCGATAAGGCCAGACCGAAGGCGATGACCGTGGCATCGATCGAGGTCTCGCCGAGACGAGGCAGGTCTTGCGGCCCGAAACGCACCAGGAGTCGTACGGCCACCCAGGCCACCGGCGCCGCGACCAGCCCGCCGACCATGCCCAGCAACACGCTTTCACTCAGCGCCGACCTGATGAGCCGGCCGCGGCTCTCTCCCAGCGCGACGCGAATGGCCAGTTCGCGGTGCCGCGCTTCGGCGCGTGCCAGAAACAGGTTGGCGACGTTGGCGCACGCGATCAGGAGCAGGAAGCCTACCGCGCCGAGCAACATCCACAGTGTGGTGCGGATGTCGCCGACCAGGACCTCGCGGGCCGGTTGGACGTCCGGCGCCAACTGGGCGTTGACCAGCACCCGTGCCGCGACGTCGTCCGGGAACAGGTCCACGAGGTTGGCCGTCATGGCCGCGAGTTCGGCCTGCACCTGATCGAGCGAATGCTCCTCCGCGACACGAGCCACTCCCATGGCGCCGAACTGGCCCAACGGCGCGGCCGCAGGGTCGAGTCGCATGGGGATCCACAGTCTCGTGTCCGAGTCTGGAAACCCGAACCCAGCGGGCATCACCCCGACGACTTCCGCACGATCACGCTCAATCTCGACGACCTGACCGATCACGTCCGGGGTGCCGCCGAACCGCTCCCGCCACAAGCCGTCGGACAGGACCACGACCGGCGGCGCGTCCGGTCGGTCGTCGTCGACCTGGAACGTTCGACCGACGAGCGGCGGCGTCCGGATGACATCGAAGAAGGAGGCGGTAACCCTGGCGGCCTGTACGCGCTGCGGGTTCTCGTGGCCAGTCAGATTGATCTGTTCGTCGGACAGTAGCGATATGCCGCTCAGGGTCCGGCTTTCCTTCGCGTAGAGAAAGTAGAGCGCGGGCGACATGGGTAGATTGCTGAGCTGTGGAAGCCCAGGGGCGACGTGCGCCACGACGACCAGCCGTTCAGGCGCTGTGACCGGCAACGGTCGTAGCAGGATCGTGTTGACGACGGTGAAAATCGCAAGGTTCGCGCCGATGCCGATCGCGAGCGTGAGGGAGGCAATCGCGACGAAGCTCGGATCATGCCACAGACGCCGGGCCAGGAAGCGACGCGTCGACATAGGAGGGCTGGGGAGCCTCCGCGGCAGGAGTCAGATCAACAGGAGTCAGAACAACCGGATACGGGGGCGAAGGCGGGGCCGCGTGCCCCGCCTCTGCCGGTGTTGCGCGATCGGCCCCGCTCAGGGCTGTTCGGTGGTCCCGTCCTCGGCGCGCCCGGCCCGGAGACTGTTTTCCAGCCCGTAGTTGCCCTCGTGACACGCGTACTCGTAAATCTGATAGGTGTTGTCGCGGTTGAGTGGCATGGCGACGGTCCACGGTGCGGTGAACGGCTTGGGGTCGTCGATGGTGACCGAGTAGCTGATCGTCTCGTCATCGACGCGCGTGAATCGTTCGACAATCTTCAACGCCTCGCTCTGCTCGATGCCCCTCACGCCACGGCTGGCGATGTTCGTGCCAATGGTGCCTTGGTCGTTGTAGTTGCCGGTCTCGACGATGAGCGTGTCGCCCTCCCAGCGTCCGCGTGCGTCGCCGTTCCAGAGGCGAATGTTTTCGGACAACGGGGGACGGTCGTCGATGGGAATGACCCGCGCTTCGTGAATCATCTCGTAGAAGACGATCACGTAGCCGGGTACCTGCAAAATCTGGTAACCGGCGCCGTAGCCGCCTGGAAACATCCCGCCCGGGATGCCGCGTGTGATGCACCGTTCCCAGGGCGTGTGGGTCAACCACCCGTCCGTCAGGTTGATGAGGTTGCTGTTACGGTTCGCGATAGCTTCCGGTCGAAGGGGCACGCGTCCGTTCGGTGGGTCGACCACCATCGATTGGCGCCGTTCGTTCCGCAGCGCATCGCCTGGGCCATCGCCCCAGGGGTCCGCCGAGCGCGCGGCGCGAGCGTTGGGATCGGGCGCGGCCGGCGCTCGCTCTGCCTGGTTGCTTCCGGGAAACCAGGCGGCCAGCGGAGCCAGCCGCTCCAGATCGATATCGTCTGGTGTCTCGAACGGTGTCGGATCGAAGTTGGTCCAGACCCCCTGAATGTCCGGCTGTCCGTGGGCAGTCGTCTGCCCGAAGGCCGGGGTGCTCGCCACTACCAGTGCGCATGCCAGCGCTGCCCAGGACAGGCCGGGTGCGTGGTGCCGTGTCTCCATGAAAACCCTCCCTTGACTCCGCCGCCGCCGACCGCGGCGAACGGATCGCCTGTATTGTGACAACTGTCTCCAGAGACTATAGACCGAAGCAGCGTCCGTGCGTGAGCCTTCGCGGACCGGCGCCGCGGTGTGACGTCTTTCAGCACCACGCGGGTGAGCACGGGTTGGCCCCCCTGGGCGTGCGACGTGGCTTGAGCTGCTGGCCAATCGGGTGTACAAGCTTGCACCAGGAAACGCGCATCGCGCCGTTGGGTGGGACCTGCGGGAACGCCTTGAGCTTGAGCGTGACGAGGAGTGTATCGCATGGCAGCACACGCACGTCGGTTCGTCCTGGCCATGAGCGTCGGCCTTGTGTTCTTCGGCGTGCCCCATGGGGCCGCGGCTGGCTCGACAGATGCATCAACAGCCGCGAGCCAGCCGCGTGCGGTGGATTCGGACACGGATCCGCTCTGGATGGTCGAAGTGACGGGTGCCTTCTTTGTGGAATCCTGGGACATGAATCTGTTTCGGGAGCGCCTCGGCGGTGCCGCGGTGAGCGTGTACCGACAGCTCAGCCCACGATGGACCATCGGTGTCGAGGGACACCTGACGTATGTGGACCAAGATCCGGTGAAGCACGGCATGCTGCCCGCGATGGTCGCCATGGTGCGGTGGCGCGGGCTGCAGATCGGGGAGACGTCGGTGTTCGTCGAAGGAGGGGCCGGGCCGGCGTATGCGACGACCCGTGTGCCGGGCAATGGGACGCAGCTCAATGTCGTGACGAATCTGGGCACCGGCCTGTCACGTCCATTGACCCCCCGTGTCGACATGTTGGCCGGCGCACGCTGGATGCACCTGTCGAACAGCGGTTTCGCGGGCCGCTGGCGTAACCCCGACATCCAGGCCCTCGGTGTGTATGTCGGCTGGCGCCTTCGTTAGCCGTCCTGGCACAACCAGTGCGCCTGTCCAGTGACGGCGCCTCGCGCTATCGCGCACCGTGCCGCTCTGAGTGCCCCAGCCAGCCAGGCACCCGTGCTGCCAACTCGGTGGAGAGACCGATCGCTGTCAGCGCTCCGGTCCGTGCGCGGCAGGGTCGGGCGCTGGTTCGTCGAGGGTGGCCAGATACGCCACGATCTGGCGTATCTGATCGTCGGTCAGCTCGCGTCGCGAAATCGGCGGCATCTGCCCGAACCCCTCCCTGACCACAGCCAGCACGTACTCGGGGTCGAACGTGCCGGGGACCAGCGGTGGCCCCTGGTCGCCGGTGCCCCGCTCGCCGTGGCACATGCCACACACTTGCGCATAGGGGGCGGCACCGGGGTGTTCCTCCTGTGCCGCGTGTGCGGTGACCACCCAGACCGGTCCAAGCGTCACGATGAATGCGGCGATGACAATGCGGACTGACACGCGTTCCCCTTCCCAGTAAGTGCGGGCCGGCAGGCCCGCTCGACGACCGCCAGGCCCCGCGGGCGGCGGCATTACGGCGCGTCCGGCAGACTAAACGCGACGAGTGAAGCGTCGGGGCCCGCACCGGTCGCGATCAAAATGAACTGTTTACCGGCGCGGGATCGATAGCTCATCGGGTTGCCGCTGGTGCGCGAGTCCGTGCGCACGCGATACAGCTCGGCGCCGGTCTCGGCGTCGAACGCGTAGAGATACGGGTCGCCGCCGCCCAGAAAGACCAATCCGCCCGCGGTTACCATCGGGCCGTTCGCGCCCGGCGTGCCGAGGCGATCCGGCAGGTCGACGCCGCGCAGCAGCGGATGATTCCGCATGACCTGGCTGCCTTCTCCGAACGGCACGCTCCAGGCGATGTCACCCTCATTCAGATCGGTCGCGACCAGCCGCGCATACGGCGGCTTGATGCGCGGAATCGGGCCCAGGCGGCTGCGTTCGATCGGCACGAAGCCTTGCAGCCCTTCAAAAATGCCTGGCGAGGCACCGCGCGGACAGTTGTTCGTCCATGGCACGTCCACATCTGGCACGTTCGGATCCATGGCGCAAATCTGGTTTGGCGTGTCGCCTTCCGATGTCCGAACGTAAAGCCAGTTGGTCTCCGGATCGAGTGCCGCGCCACCCCAGTTGGCGCCACCGTCGACGCGTGGCCTCTGCAGGGTGCCTCTCAGACTGGGCGGCGTGAAGAGCGGACCCAGGCGGAACGTGCGCATTTCCTCGACTGCGATCCGGTGTATTTCCGGCGTGAGGTCGTTCGCGTCATCGAGCGTGACACCCTGGCCGGAGAACGGCGGAGGCTTGGTTGGGAACGGCTGCGTCGGATAGGGCACCTCGCCAGGGACGTCGGTGTCGGTGTCCACCGGTCGCTCCTCGATCGGCCAGACCGGCTCGCCGGTGACCCGGTCGAATACGTAGGTGAAGCCCTGCTTGGAGACCTCGGCCACGGCGTCGATGCGGCGGCCGTCGACCTCGAGCGTCATCAGGTTCGGGGCCGACGTCAGGTCGTAGTCCCACAGCCCGTGGTGCACCGTCTGAAAGTGCCACTCGCGTTCGCCGGTGCGTGCGTCGAGCACCACCAGCGACTCGGCGAACAGGTTGGCGCCCAGCCGCTGACCGCCCCAGAAGTCACTGCTCGGAGTACTGGTCGGCACGTAGAGCAACCCCCGCTCCTCGTCGAGTGACATCAGGCCCCACACATTGGCATGACCGGTGTAGCGCCACGATCCGTCTTGCCACGTGTCAGCCCCGAAGGCGTCATTGGATTGGGGCACCGTGTAGAACACCCATCGTCGCTCGCCGGTGTGGACATCGAACGCCTGCACGGCACCTGGCGTGTCGAACCGATGCTGGACGCGGTCTGGCACCCGGCTCCCAACGATGATGAGGTCGTCGTAGATGACGGCCGGCGAGGTTTGGTCGAACTCGTCGCTGGTGACGGTGTTGGGGAAGTCTTTCGTGATGACGACGTGGCCGTTCTCGCCGAACGAACGGATTGGCTCGCCGGTCTTGGCATTGACCGCGTAGATGCGGTCGCGGCTGTTGATGAAGATGCGCATCTCATCGCCGGTGCCCCAGACGGAAGCGCCCCGATGCTTGAAGCCGCCGGGACCGGCACCGCGTGGTCCGGTCCGGTAGGCCTGCGGGTCGAACGCCCACAGTTCCTGTCCCGTTTCCGCGTCGAGCGCCACGATGCGCGTATACATGGTCGCCACGTAGATGACGTTGTCAATCATCAGCGGCGTGCCTTCGAAGCTCCCCGGCCGGGTGTTGAACTCCTGGTTCGGCAGTTCGTTTGGTTCCCAGGTCCAGGCGATCTCCAGCTGTTCGATGTTGGACCGGTTGATGTCGTCCACTGGCGAGTATTTCGAGGCGTCCTGGGTCGCGCCCACGTATCGCCATTCGACCATCTCGCGGGACCGGTCCTGAGCCGCCAGAGGCGGGGCGGCAATGGCCAGCAGGATGGTGACCGCCGTCAGCCGTGTCAGTGTGTGCATGCGCGCCTTCTTCTACCACTTGTCGAAGCGGACAAGTTCGCGATCGATCATGCTGATGGTCGGGCGTCCTGACATGGCCATGTTTCTGGCCAGCTCGGTCTGCAGGATCTCGACCACCGTTTGTACGCCCTCCGCGCCGTAGGCGGCCAGCCCCCACATGGGCGGTCGCGCGACCATGACTGCGGTGGCGCCCAGGGCCAGGCCCTTGAGCACGTCAGTACCACGTCGGAAACTGCCATCTACCAGAATCGGGACCTGACCACCGACGGCGTCGGCCACCGCCGGCAGTACGTCGATCGGCAGCGCGCTCTGGTCACCCACCACGCCGCCGTGGTTCGAGACGACCAGCCCATCGGCGCCCCGTTGGAGTGCCGTGCGGGCGTCGTCGACACTCATGATCCCTTTGACGACAACCGGCACGTCCACCGCGTGGGCCAGCTCTCTGACCGTGTCCCAATTGGTCGCGATCGGTCCGCCATCGGACGAGACTCCGACCGTGACGCAGAGCGCTGTGCAGCCGGCTGCGACGGCCCGCGCGGCGTCATCCTGGGCCCGGGGGGAGTCGGCATACACCTGCGACCACACGGGTGCACTGCTTAGGGCGACAATCTGATCGATGGGATGGCTCGACTCACTGGTGGCGACCATGACCGCCTTGGCCGCCGCCGCGCCGCGCGCTGTGGCCAGCTCGCCGTCGGGGTGCAGGTGACCTTGGTTCGCCACCGGCCCGACAATGATCGGCGCGAACATCTCGTAGCCGAACAGCACCGTCGTCAGATCCAGGTCCATGGCATAGACCATGAGCCGCTGGCGAATGGTCATCTTGTCGAACGAGCGCCGGTGACCGCCGCTGATCGTCTGATAGCGCGCCGGCGGCAGCACGAGCCGGGCCATCGACTCGAACTCGGTGGCGTTCACCAGTTCCAGCAGCGGCGTCACGATGTCCGTCTCCGGGCCGCCTGAGGGTTGTCCCACCCCTGCCGCCGCGGAACCGGTCACGAGGGCGCCGAACGCCAGCAAGGATTCCCGTCTGTCGACCGTCATCTTCCGTCTACCTCGCGCGTCTACCTCGTGC
>SXOW01000233.1 GCA_005778315.1 Acidobacteriota bacterium | reverse complement strand
GAATCCCACTCTCTCCGCCATTTTGCGAATGCGGCCGGTGGCGTCGAAGAGCTGCCCGCCGCATCAAGCAGAGATGGGCGAGGACGGCAGCCCGACGGAGATCAAGGTCGACGGCCGGCTGAAGGCGCTCGACCTCTTGGCCCGCAACCTGGGGCGACTCAAGCACGAGGTCAGCGTCCCGGGCGCCCACGGTGTATGACGAGAGCACATCCGTAACTTGCCTGACGGCAAACTCGACGAGCTGCTCGAGCACCTAGCCCCGCGATCTCATGGGGGTCAGCGGGTGATCCCTGACGATCGGGCACCGACGCCCGACAACGTCAACCGGGCCGCGAACGCCGCCACGGCGTGGATCGCGGCGCTGGAGCATTCCACCGGCCACGAAGCACACCGGACCGCCCACGACGCCCTGTAGGCCCCCCGAGCCCCTTTGCACGCCAGCCCCGCTGGTCAGTCATCAGGCACCGTAGAGGGTCCTCCACGAGGGGCGCGTCCCACGCCCCGTTTTGTATGTAAAGCATGCTTGACAACAAGGTAAAGCATGCTTTACATTGCTTCGAAGGAGGACGAAATGAGTCTCATGCACCTTGCTCGGAGGCTGAACTCGGCCATCGGCGACGCCAAGCGCGCCGGCAATGAGGCCGGTGCTGCCATCGAACACACCAACAAGTACTACGGGTTGCGGCTGCTTCGGGCGGGGTTGTTCTGGATCTCGACCTACGCGATGTCGCGTGGCCTGCTCGCGCTCTGGCCCGATACCGAGCGAAGCGTTCGGGTCCTGATTGCCCTGGCTCCCGTTCCACTGTTCCTATGGTTCCTCTGGATCTGGATGAAGGGGGTTGTTGCCATGGACGAACTGCAGCGGCGCATCGAGCTCGAAGCGCTGGCCTTTGCCTTCCCGACCTGCGTCGTCATCCTGATGACGCTGGGACTGCTGGAACTTGCCGTGCCGTTGAACCCGGACGACTGGAGCTATCGCCACCTCTGGGCGATGATGCCGGCGCTCTATTACGCTGGGCTGTGGCGCGCGAAGCGGAAGTACGAGTGACGAACCGGCTGAAGGTGCTGCGCGCCGAGCGGAGCTGGTCGCAAGCCGACCTGGCGCGGCACCTCGGCGTGTCGCGACAGACCATCAACGCGATCGAAACGGAGAAGTACGACCCCAGCCTGCCGCTGGCGCTGAAGGTGGCACGGTTGTTCGCGCAGCCGGTGGAGCAGATCTTCTACCTGGATGGACAAACCTGAAGGTTTGGCGGCCTTGCACGAAGAACGTAATCCAAGCGAACGCGAGGAGGGCGATCTCCAACGGCCCCTTTCGACTCTTCGCAAACCCAGGGTTCATCGGGTCAATTGGGCAAGAAGCGCCGTCACTTGCGTCTTCGCTTCGGGACTTCCCGCCGCCTTGAGGTCGCAATAAATCGGAGACCCGTCAAGAGCAGATCCCGGAGCGCGTCCTTGCTGATGCGGCTCAGTCGCACGAGCACACATGGATAGTTGACCGGTTGCACACCTTGGGTGTCGCAGCATCTCCGACTTCACGACGACGCCTCCACCTTCGAAGCCAGTTTCCAGTCGACTTCCGTTGAACGGCCGGCGTCTACAACCTGAGCCAGGAACGTCTTCTTGGCCTGCTCCATCGCCGCGTCAAGCACGGCGTAGTCGGGGCGGGCGCCATCACTGTCGTGGAATCCATACTCCTGCGAAAGCGCTCGGGTCGTGTAGATACCGCCATTCTTTCGTGCAATGGTCGCGTCGGCGGCAAGTGCGGCCACGGCACGGCCGACGAAGCACGGCGTCTCGGATCCGCCCCAGCCCATCGCGGCGGCCTGTGGATTGCCCAGCGCATCACGCCAATTGGCCTCGGAGACGCTATACCCTTCAAGAATCGCCTCGGTCCGCATGAAGCCCGGCGCCACCGCCACGGTCGTTACGCCGGCTTTGCCCAGATCATTCGCCAGGCCTAGGACGAGGCGCTTCAACAGCGTCTCCATCATGTCGAAGTAGAACGCGCCGTGGTACCCCACGTTGTCTTGTTCAACCAGCCCTACAATCAGCCCGGCGCCCTGCTGCACCATCAGCTTCGCCCCGTGCCACGCGGTCACGACGTGCGGCCAGATCCAGCCCTCCACGAAGGTCTTCCCCTCGGCCGGAGTCTCGTCCAGGAAGTTCTTCCACGAGGCCGGTTGCCCGGTCATGACCATGGCGAGTACGTCCAGCCGTCTCTGCTCGCGACCGACCCGCTCGAAGAGCGCAACGACCTGATCCTCCGCGGTGTGGTCCACTCGCATGGGGATGCCCACGCCACCGTCCGCAGTGACCATCTCTGCGGTCTCTTCGATTGTTTCGGGCCGACCAGCGTGCGTGTGACTCGACCGGTTTGGCTGCACACGACTACTGCGTCCGGTGCAGTACACCGTGGCGCCGGCTTCTCCCAACATGCGCGCGATCCCTCGACCGGCGCCCCGGGTTGCGCCGGCTACGACGGCCACGCGGCCGCTCAGTGGTCTGGGCATGGCTTCTCCGGTTGTCTCGCTAACGCGCAGCTTCAGCCGCGTCGGCTCATGATCTTACCGGCCGCCGCCGGCTGCAAGCCGATGTTGGGCCGCGATCGCCACTTCACTCGAGTGGGCATCCCGGTGATATGAGAGACGTCCTCGCGTCATGACAATGAGTACGACTGCGACGAGCAGCCCGGACATGGGAAAGACCATTTCGAACGGGAGGTTCGCGCGTGGCTCGATGCCGACAAACAGACCGTTCAAGAACCTTGTCACGGTGTTGAGCGCGGCGTGCATGACGATAGCGGGCAGGACGCTGAAGCGAGCGACGTTGACGCCCCAGCTCATCATGATGCTCAGACCGACCAGAACGAGACAGTAGCTCCAAAGCGGCAGGCTCACCCAGCCGGCGATGAGGAACAGCGGAAAATGCCAACCAGTCCAGAGGACTCCAAGGAGCGCGGCGCCGCCTACTTCGTCTTTGCCGTCGTCGTGGCCCGGAGCGAGAGATCGGCGCCATCGGTTTGAGCGAACCTCACGGTGTAGCCCGCCAGCCGCTTGCCGTGTTCCTTGCCCACCTCGAGATCGGACCGGTAGTGGATGCCGCCGTACAAGCGCGAGATGGAGGCTTCTTCCTTGAGCCTCTCGAACTCGGCCCGGTTGCTCGGGAAGAGGTACGACAGGATTTCGCCGGCCCCACCCGAGAAGGTCGAGTGCCCCGACGTGTACGAAGGAAAGTTCGGCAGGCCGATGATCGATTTGAGGTCGCGATCCAGGTGCGAAGGACGCGGGTTGTAGTAGAAGAACTTCGTCTCCCAGCAGCCGACGGCGGCGTCGTGCATCACCATCGCGACGAGCGCGAACGCCCGCGCGGCGCGCACCTCGCTGACCTCGGCTTTGCGGATGTGCGGCGCCGCGATGAACATCCAGTGGCCGGGGGGCGTGGGCGTGCTCGGGCCGTCGGCCCAGAAGTTGGCGATGGCCCGCTCCTCGCGCGTCCCCTTATCGACGTAACTCCTCACCTCGGCCAGTTCCCGAGCCATCAGCGGAGACGATGTGGCAGGCGGCGGCGCCGGACGTTCCGCGACAATCTGCGTCGGCGTCAGCATCCATGCGCGCACATTGCCGAAGAACGGCAGCATCGGCGGGCGGGGAGGGTTGTCCAGGCTCTGCCACGGAATGTCGCCGCGGGACGCGGCGCGGGCCGGCAGCGTCGCCCACAACGCGGGCGAGCCGCCGCGTCCCCGATCGAAGGGTCGTTCACACCGCCCGGCGCGACGGCTCCGCTGACCGGCCTCCCGGGCCTATGCAGAGTGACCGGGGTGGCAAAGCCGTCAAGCGATTCCTAGATCAACGTCGAAGTGTGGCTGCCGACTGGCAGCTGGAACAGCAAGTACCTCTCCGTCGGCGAGGGTGGACTGCACGGCACGATCAACTACGGGGGCCTTGCCGACGGCGTTCGCCGCGGATACGCCACGGCGTCGACCGACACGGGCCACAGTGCAGCCGACCGCTGGTGGATGGTCGGGCATGCCGAGAAGGTCATCGACGCGGGGTACCGGAAACCGTTCACTCCCAAGCGCCTGCCGTGGGGCGATCCGGACATCTCCGGAAACTTCACGAGCAAAGGAAGAGGCGACCACGCCGTTCGAACGGCCGGAGCAGTGGGCCGGCGGAATACAGATAGGCGGCGTTCCCTTCCACGAGGACCCGGCGACGATGTCGATCTGGGCGCTCAGTCCGAGCTGGTCCACGACCTGCAGCAGGCTTTCTTCGAGGTGATGCCGTCGGACTTCGCGCCGGTGCACCAGGACCTGGTCGCGGAGTCCTTTCGTGCCGAAGATCCCAAGGCGTCCCCGGGGAAACAGGTAGTCGAACGTCGCCGTGGCTTGGGCGAGTACCCCCCCGTCGTCGAACCCGTCGAGCCTGGCGTATTTGAAGTTGGAGAACAGCCCGAGCTGGGCGTTCTGGGCGCGCTGCACGAGGCCAACATCGAATTGCCCCTCGCGGCGGTCGCCATAAAAATCGGCCTCCCCTTCAACCTGAAGCGCCGTTCGGTTGTTCAGATAGCCGAAGAATCGGCCAGCCCCACCGGAGGTCACAGCGCTGCTCTCATCGGCACCGATCTGGAGGGCCTGGAGTGAGAACAGTCGCTCGCGAGGTGCCCCCTCCGCGGCATCGTCTCCGGTGACCGCGCGCCACAGTAGATCCTGGGTGGGCTGGGACTCGCGCTGCTGGTCGTCTGGCTGGCCGCCCTGCCCCGCCGCGGCGCTCAACGGCGTCATGGCAAGTCCAACCGTCATGGTCGCGGTCAGGAGCCAGAGCCGGAACAGGTCGTGACGGGGCAGACTCGGCATTGCTCAGTTCCCCACCGTCGCAGGTGCACAGTGTCAGGTAGGGGAAGTTGACGCCCATCAGAAGCGATCCCAGCAGGCTTCCCCAGTACCGGGCGTTCACGTCGACCAGTTTGGCCCGCCCGTCTCGCTCGTCGCGACGCAAATCGAGATGGGCGACGCCGCTGAATCCGGAGGCGGCGGCGAGGCGCCGGGCGACATCGAGGACCTCTGAATCTGGTTTCGCCATCCAGCAACAACACCGACAGCGTTTTCAGCGGGACGGACCGTGGACGATGCGCCGCTGGCATGGGATTCATGCCCCTGTGGGGGGCGGGATGGTTAACCCGTGCGGAACCGACGCCGGGCCCGTTTGACCCAGCGGGAATTTGCCAGCCGGGGCGCACGCGCCCGGTAGGCCCAGCGAATCGCGGGTCGAGTTACGCTATCGAAAGCCCCCGGCAGGAGCTTCGCCGCGCCGCCGAAGCCGAGCTTGAACGAGTCGAGGCTGCGGCGAAGTTCGGTGGGAAGGGGTTGGCCCGCCATCACCGCCCGCGCCGCCGGCGCGGTGATGCCGTCCAGGTCGTACCAGCGGAAACCGCGTTCGGCCGCCCACGCGATCGTGGACCAATGCAACAGTTCGTTGGGATGGTGCTCGCCGTAGCGGCCCGACCAGACACCCATCTTGTTCAAGACCGTATCGCCGAAGGCGATTGCCAGCTGGGCCGCCACCGGTTTGCCCCGCAACTCGACCACGGAAAGTCGAATGGCGTCACGCTCGCGAAAAGCCCGCCACAGCGTGCGATAGTACTCCTCGGGAAACAGGGAAAAGCCCTTCCGCTCCCCCGTGGCGACCATCAACTGGTAGTACGTCGCCAGATCGTCCTCCGAGCCGGCGCGGGCCGTAAGCCCATCACGGAGTGCGAGGCGGATGTTATACCGGACCTTTGGTTTCATTGCCGCCAGGACCGCCTCGGCGCCCGGGGCCAAATCGACAACGGTCGTGGCGGGCGGGCAAATCTCGATTTGGCTGTCGGCGAATCCCGCCTGTCCCAAAGCCGGCTCGAGCCAGGCCCCGTTGTCGGGAGGCTGCACGAGCAGGAGCTCGACCTGTCGCACCCGGGCGAGGGCCTGGAGCGCTTCCAGCAGCCGCGGCACGAGCCCGATTTCGCCGGGCGCCGCGACGGGCCCCTTGGCCGCATAGGCCACAAAGCGGCCGAAGCGCGGCGGCGCGATGAGCATTTGCGCGCCGGCCACCACGCTTCCCTGCCGTCGCGCGATCAGGCGTGCGGCCCGATAGCCCCGCGTCGCCTTGACGTCGGCCCACAGACTTGTCTGGACGTGATGCCCCCCCGGCGTCCGGGCCAGGAAGTCGTCCCAGTCTTCGGCCCGCCGGCGCTCGTCCACGTCCATGCGCACGATGGCCGAGTCCGCCGAGGCGGCGGCAGTCTCAGGAAGCCTCGATTCGATCGACTCCAGGAGTGTCATCGTTCGTTCTTATCCTTGCTCCAGAGTCTGGGCCCGAACGGCTGTGGTCGCAACGAGATTCCCATCCCGTCGCGCGGCGCTAACTCGGCGATTACCCGGCCGCCGGAGCGATGACTGCATTCCGATCATCGCGGCAGTTTAGCCGCGATTCGTCGCGACGCCGCCACCAACGGGCGACTTCTCTTGATCCTCGAATCAGGCTCGACGTTGTCTGGCATGTGTAGTCGGGGGGTGCAGTCAAGCGTGATTCCGGACCGGGAGGCACCACAGCAGCGACCCGCCTTCCGCGAGCCGGCCGGGCAAGTCGACGAGCGCGGCGGGGCCTGACCCCTGTCTGACCCCCCTACACTTCGACGGGGCGCAGACGCCGGACCTGCGCGCCGATCTTGATCGATCGGTCGAAGATGGCGCCGACCGGCACAAAGCCGAAGAGCTGATAGCGTCCGATTGCGGCGAGCCCGGCCGACGCCACGCAGCCGCAGTTCGAGCAGTCCGGCACGCCTCCAAACTGACACGGCGTAATGCGCGTCGTCAGATCGGCCGAGATGGTCGTGGTCGTCCGCGAGAAGATGCACTCGTCGGGTGACGAGGGCGGATCGGCGTAGACGTCGAGCAGGGCCTTGGGGGCTTCGAGCTTCGGATACCGCAACCTGAGCGTCATCAGATCCGCGACCACGCGCTGGCGATCGGCCGGCGTCAGCCGCTCTTCGAACACCTCGCCCATCTGCGGCGTATACAGGCTCATCCAGATCTTCTTCGTCTCCGGCTTCTCGGACCAGATGCGGAGGAACTCCTCGATGTAGCCGGGCCGGTTGACCTGCTGACGGGTGACCGTGCAGTGGACCGTAATCCGATGCCCGACGATGTGCTTCATGATCCGGTCGTAGGTGGCCGGCGTCCGGCGGACGTCGTGCTCAGGCTGCAGGCCGTCGATCGAAACCGTGATCGAGACGTTCGAGATCGTCGCCCAATCCCGCGGAATCTCGCGCACGGCGCTCGTGACAAGCTGCGTGTGGACACCGCGCGTGGCCAGGATCGGCAGCAGGGTGTCGAGCTCTTTGTACCGCACCAGCGGCTCGCCGCCCACAATCGACAGGTGCAGCGGCTTGTGCCTGTCGACCAGCGCGAGGACCCCGTCGATGAGCTCCTGGCCCTTGAGGTCGCGAACCTGGCGAAGCGTCAAATCCCCGCCGAGATGGTCATCGCCGTACGCGTAGCAGCCCGGGCAGTGGAGGGGGCACTCGCGCGTGATTTCGATGGACATCGCCGGGGGCCGACCCGCGAGGATCCGTCCCCAGGCGGGTACAATCTCGTTGACCGTCGGCATGGCTAGACTCTATAGCAAGGCTGAATCTGACGCTTACATATCCTGAATCTGACGCTTACATATCAATGATGAAACGACGATCCCGTATCCACGGCTGGGGTGTCTACGACACGGCCATGCCGCACTTAGTAGCCAGCACAACCTCGCTGCGCCGCTCCTTGACGACCCGGCCAACCAGTTTCTCGTGGGCGCCGTTGCCGTATTCGACCAGTCCGGGCATGCCCCAGCGGGTGCAGCAGCGCCCGACGAGCCTCGCGGGTTGTCTTGGAACCGCAGCCGTCGTTCTCGCGGTCGCGGTCTCACCCGTTATGCTGCCGGTGGCAGCGCACGCCCAGGTGGGCGTCGACGGGGCCATCGCTCTCCATGTGACGGAGTCGAGCGGGATCCGGCGGTTCGGCTATCCGGTACAGGCCCGGGTACCGTTCGCCGCCGGCGCGCTCCACGACGCAAGCACAGTGCGACTCCTGTCGGGTCGCGATGAGGTCCCCGCACAGTACACGGTCGATACCCGATGGCCCGACGGATCGGTCCAGTGGCTCGACATCGACTTCAGTGCCAGTATCGGACCGGACGAGACCACGACCTATGCCGTCGAGCATGGGCCGGGGGTGCGGGTCACTTCCGACGTTCCACGAGGGCTGACGGTGACCGAGGACGCGGACCTCATCCGCGTCGGGCGTATCGCGCTCGGCACGACCGGGCGGGCATTGATCCGCTCCGTCACGTCTCGCGGTGAGGTGGTCGGAGCGGGGTCGAACGGGGTGGCCGTGACCGACCGGACCGGCCGGCTTGTCGATGTCGGGGCGCTGGAATCGTTGACCGCCGAGATCGTCAAGCCGGGACCGGTCTACGTGGAGGTGCGCTACACCGGGCAGATCGAGGTCGACGCCGCGTATCGGCCGCGGGTGACGATGACGGTCGGCCTGCCGAACAGCAAGTCGTGGATCAGGGTCGAGACGGTGGTCGAGGACCCGGAGCGTCGGTTGAGCGGCATCTCGTTTCACACACCGCTGGCGCTCGGCCCCCTCCCCTGGGTCTGGGACTTCGGGACGCCCCGCTGGACTTACGGATCGCTCCGGGGGGAGACGGACGCCGTGGTGCTCACCCACACTGTGGACAGATCGGATGAGGCGACATGGACGGTCGAGACCGGCGAGCCCGGGCGGGTCGAGATGTACGAGACCGCGCGCGGGTCGGGCGCTGACGTGGCCGGCTGGGGCCACCTCGAGGGCGGCAGCGAGGTCGTCGCGTTCGCGCTCGCGGACACCGGCCGCGAGGCGGGCGCGTATCGCCTCGCGCTCGACGGCGGGGGCCAGCTGTCGCTCGGGTTCACAGCTCTCGCGCCACGGGATACCCTGCGTCTGACGGTCTACGAGCACTACGTCTCGACGCCGGTCCAGATCGGCGCCGCCACCAGCCCGGCGTCGATGCTCAGTCCGCTCGTCGCGGCCTGCGATCTCGCGCACTACACCGCCAGCGGCCTGACGCCTCCCCCCGAGGCGCGCCGTCGCTGACAGGTCACGACGACGTGACAAGGAGACGACCCATGCCCAGCACAACACACGCGACTCGAACACATACCCTCGGGCGTCGCGCCATGCTCGAGCACACGGTGATCGGCGGCGCGGCGGTGGCCGCCGCTCTGCTGACCGTCGAGTCCCCCGCTGCGGCCGCGCTGACGCAGGCCGGGGCCGACGCCGGTGTTGCGGGCGTGGTGACGCGGAGCCGGATGCGCCGGGTGACCACGGGGCGCAACGGCGAAGGGCAGTCGTTCATCGCGGGCGACGAGACGGTCGGCATCGCCGATCTCTGGCGGACCAGTGCCGACCGGCCGCTCGGGGCCGGGCCGGCCGGCGAGCTGCCCGTCATCACGCGTGCCACGGGCGGGAGCCGCTGCTTCATCGCGATGCTGCCTCCGTCGACCGATCCGATGCCGTCGTTGGAGAACCGGGTCGGGTTCCACCGGACGGGCGGGGTCGCCTACTGTCTGCTGCTCACCGGTGAGGTCGTCTTCCTGGTGGATGTCGAGGAGGTCCGGCTCACGGCAGGGGATCTTGTCGTCGAGCGCGGGACCGACCACTCCTGGCGCAACGAGGGGGCGGAGCCGGTCGCGCTGCTCGTGGTGGTCGTCGAGGGGGAAGCCCGGGCGTAAAGGGTCCCCGACGAGGACACCTGCGCGCGTCTTCGACTGAGCCTCGCCCGCGGGCCGATGCAGTCTGCGCCTACTCGGCCAACGGATCCGGCCGGATCTGGAACCGGACGATCTCGCTCGTCGCCCCCTTGCCGCCCTCCAGGTGCCAGGGCGCGCTGGTGTCGAAGGCGGCCCAGACGCCCCGTCCCTTCCACCCCGCCGAAGGATCGTCGATCCGACCGTCGAGCCCCCGGCTGTAGAAGCCCATCGGATAGGGCACGCGCATGACGACCCACTCCCCCGTCTCCGGCTCGAGCGCCAGCAGCGAGTCGGAGCTAGTACCGGTGGCGATCGGCGTGTCTTCCCCGAGGCCGAGCGTGTCGAACCGATCGACCCAGTTGTAGTAGTGGTAGTCGGCGTTCGCCGAGTGGGAGACGCCTTTCAGCTTCGGCCCGGGCGTGGCATGGAGCGTCCACCCTTCGGGACAGTGCTGACCCGTGGCGGTTGGACCACTCAGCGTCCGGCACTTCGTCCGGTCGAAGCTCGCCAGATGCCCGCTACCTCCGAGTGCCGTCCACACGAGCCCGTCACCGTCGACGTCGATGCCGCGCGGTCCGTATCCCCACGCGTCAGGATCGACCCCTGGGCCATACGGCGGCTCGTACACCTCTGACCGGCAGGTCTCTGGCGGATTGGTCCCCGGATCCAGCCGGATCAGCTGACCGGGGACGGGGAACCGCCGCGTCACCCAGACCGAGCCGTCGGGGTGCGGAATGACCCCGTAGGCGCGCTGGAACATGTCGAGGCTGCCGATGCGGGTGTCGCGCGACGGATCGACCGCCGCCTCCGGTTCGTTCCACGGCTTCGAGATCCGGCCGTCGCCGTTGGTATCGATCACGGTCGGGCACCACCCCTGCGCGACGCGGTGGTCACCAGTCTCGTCATACAGCTTCGTGTTCAGCCAGCCGACGACTTCGGTGGAGCCGCTCAGCCAGAGCGTGTCGTTCGCATCGTCGGCGAACTGGAGGTGATGCGTGAAGAAGCAGGTCTCGATGAGCTCGAACGATTCGGTGGCCGGGTCGTAGTAGGACACCTGCCGCGATTCGCGATGCTGGATCGGGTAGTACTGCGCGAACCGATTGTCCGACCCCGTCTGGCACCAGCCCGGGATCTGGGCCTCGCGGACCGACTGCGTGATCCACACCCGGCCCTGATCGTCCATCATCGGATTGTGGGCGTTGTAGCTCCGGAGGTCAGCCCGCTCATCCCCCCAGTACAGCGACGGGATGGCCGTCGAACTCCCCTGATACGAGTCGCCAGCCGGCCGCTCGGCGATGTTGGCGGTTAGGTCCAGGCGTCGAGAGCGGTGCGTCACCGGGTCGGTGATCACCAGACCGGCCCCGCCAACGCCGTAGATCGGTCCGTTCGGGTAGAGCGTCGGGTTGCGTTTGTCGGTCGCCACTTCGTCGTGCACCATGCCCTGCTCGTGTCCCCAGCCCCACATGGTCAGCACGACATTGCGCTCGCGGCCCTGGGGACGCGGCGGCGCCGGCGGCACCTCGCCGTCACGGATCCGATCGGTCCACTCGGCGTAGAGCGTGAGCGCCCGCGGACGTCCAATGCGGTTGAGTTCGGCCGCCATCGCCGGACCGCTGCTGCCCGCCTGGATGCGGTGCTCCCAGGCGTCGACCGGCGAGTCGAACTGGTCGAGGTCCATCACCGGAAACTCGCGCGTGGCGTAATTTCCGAGCTGGTGGCAGAGCTGGCAGCCGTCCTTCATCCGATCGACCCAGTCGGCCTGCGTGCGCATGGTGGCGCCGATGCCGTTGCCCCGCATCCCGGTGCCGGGAAAATCGCTCTCGGGCGGCACCTCCAGCAAGGAATACCAATAGTTGGCGGGGTAGAGCGCGGCCGCCTCGCCTGGCGTTGCGGCCGCGTTGACCGTGGCGGTGATGTTCGCGCCGGGCCGGGCCTGCTGCGTCGCGGAATCGACCAGGCCGTAGCCGCGCACCCACACCGAATAGCTCGCGTCCGGCAGGTCCGGGACGACGAAGCGCCCGTTGTCGTCGGTGACCACGATCTTGCGATATGTCGTCTCGAAGTCGGTGGTCTCGGCGATGACCCACACCCCCGCCTCCGGACCGGCCGGACCGCGCACCACGCCGCTGATGTCGTCTGCGGCGGTCATGACGGTCACGCTCGTCATTGTCACGATTGTCACGATTGTCACGACTGTCACGACCGTCACGACCGTCGCGGTCACGCCGCCAGTCACCGCCCATCGCAGTCTGCCCATGTGAGCCTCCCTCTTCTGCCGAAGCGCGTGGTACGTCTGCTCTTCCGCCGACTATACGCCTGACCGAGCAGGTATCCAAGACCTGCCATCGAACGTGGCGGGCCTACCCTGCCGCGTCTTCGCCACGGGCGATCGCAAGCAAGCTGGTCATGCCGTAGTTCCCCTCGTGGCAGGCGTATTCGAACATCGGCCCGTCTCGCCGCGCGGCAGCTTCAGCTGCCCGTCAGTCGATTTCAGACACCGAAGCAGACCGAGCACATCGTTCGCATGTGCAAGCGGTTCATCGGGGTGGAGTGACCTCGCGCTGGGCCGGAGTCGCTTAATGCACGGATGATGGAGCTGACGAAATGGCGCGCTGGTCGTCGCCATCGGGATCGTCGTCACGGTTGAAGGCGAAGGTAAAAGGGCCTTCTTCGAGCCGGTTCACAGGGTGACGCATCTGACCCATCAGCTGCGGCAACCGGGCGTCTCGCGCCTGTGAGCGGGCCAGATCTCTTCCCAAAGACTGGAGCCGCTGCTCGCTGACCAGGAGGTGGATCAGCATCCAGAGCGTGAGAACACCGATCGTCGGCGAGCGTGTGAGCGCAACGACGGCGGTCCACAGCGCGAAGCCGAGCAGAAGCGAGAGGTGCGCAAAAAACCGTGTCTCGTGTCTCACGTTCGTCTCACTTGCTTTGGAGTTAGCGGCGTCTGACCAGAATCTGACTAACTGCTCCCTGGCAAATTCGACCATCACCAACACCCACACCTAACGTTGCAAGTCGCGTACCCTGTGAAACGACGCGCCTCACACGCCAGGTTGGCACCCTTACTAGTCCATGCCGTTGTCCGGGCGACTATCCCACAGCAGTCTCGTACGCACGGATTCGTCAGTCAGATCCGATTCCTGCGTACGCGACCGGCCCAACGCGTGGAGCCCCGTGATGATTCATAGAGCTCTATCGGCAGAACTGTCGTGGCACGATAGCCGACGCGGTCGGCGGTCGACGAGATGGAACGGTTGATTTCGGAGCGCGCGTTGGGGACTGACGTCGCCTGCAGTTGGCAGTCAGCGATAGACCCACTCGGGGGCCGAACGCAACTCAAAGGAAAGATGGGCGCGGCGAAGCGCGTCCCTTCACGCGCCGCCGCAGGTGCCTTCGAGCGCGCGCCGTGTAGGAACGGACACATCCGGCCGATACGAGCCGTGGGCGGCCTCGCCTGAATTGGCGCCGGGCTCCGTGACCCGGGTCCGGACAGGGCCGGCCCAGTCGTGGACGATCGCCTCAACGAGTCGTGGCGGCAGTGGGCATCGCGGCGCAGCGGATTGTCGCCGGGCCCCGGTTCGCCATTCGCGCGGGCCTCCAATTGTGAGAGACTCTGGCGGCCAAGAAGTGAGGTCGGTGCCTTCTCGTCGATCGTTTCGCTCAATGGCCCCCTTCTTGCACCGGGACGCGCGCATGGGAGACACCGATAGCCCAGTTTCCGCTCCGGCTACCAGGAGGTGGTCTAGCGTTGCTCCGCGCCGATCGACCTGTCTGACGCTGGGTCTTCTGCTGTGCCTGGGACACGCGGCAGCCCCAGCCGCGGTGCTCGCACAGCCCAAGACCCTGTATGTGTCCCCCGCCGGCCTCCCGACCAACACTGGGAGTCTCGGGGGCCCGCTCGACCTAGCCACGGCGCTCTCCGCGACTGGCCCCGCCCGGCCGGGCGATACGGTGCTGCTCCGCGGAGGCGTGTACCGCCGGCAGGCCGTGCCGGATTCCAGCGGTGATCTCAGCGTGTTCAAGAGCACGCTGACCGGGACCGCGGACGCACCGATTACGGTTCGCCCCTACCTGGGCGAACGAGTCACGATCGACGGGGGACTGTCGCCGGACGAAACCGTCCTCCGCGTGACAGGATCGTATACGCGGATCCAGGGGCTCGAGATCACCAACACCGACCCCGACCGTTACGCGCAGCGTGGCCACGGCCTGTACATTACCGGCCATCACAATCACTTCATCAACCTCGTCGTACACGATGTCGGGACCGCGTTTGGATTCTGGTCGACCAGCGTCGCGGACGACTCGGAGATCTACGGAGCCATCGTCTACAACAACGGATGGGAGGCATCGGACCGCGGGCACGGCCACTCCATCTACGTGCAGAACACCAACGGCGTCAAGCGCGTGACCGACACGATTCTCCTCAACAGTTTCAGCTTCGGCGTGCACGCGTACACCTCGTCAAGTCGGATCGACAATCTGGAGTTCGCCGGGAACATCGCGTTCAACCACGGCGTCCTGTCCGCCGAGGGTGGCGCCAAGGCCAACTACCTCCTCGGCGGCGATCAAGTCGCCCGGAGTCCGGTCTTTCGTAACAACTACGGGTACTACCCGGCCGGGAGCGCCGGTCGCAACGGCGACATCGGCTACGGCGCTGCCTGCGTCAACGGAATCCTCGAGGGCAACTACTTTGCGGGTGGCACGGCCCTCAAGCTGAACTGCAGCGCGACCTCGGTGTCAGGGAACACGTTCATCGGGACGGTGGCGGCGGCGCTTCAGTCCGCATACCCCAACAACACCTATCTGACTGCGCAGCCGACCGCCGTGCATGTGGCCGTGCGACCGAACGCCCATGAAACGGGCCGTGCGCACATCGTCGTCTACAACGGGGCGGGCGCACCCACCGTGAGTGTCGACCTGAGCACGAGCGGTCTGGCCATCGGCGATTCGTTCGAGATTCGGGACGCCCAGAACTACTACGGCGCGCCGGTGGCCTCCGGTGTCTATGACGGCTCCGCGATCAGCGTCCCCATGACGGGGCTCCTCCCAGTTCGGCCAATCGGCAACGGTCCCATTCAGCCGGCGCACACGGCGCCGTATTTCGCGGCGTTCGTGGTGGACCCGACGGGGACTTCCACCGTCAATGCGCGGCCGACGGTCAGCTTGACGACGCCGACCGACGGCAGCGCGTTTCACGCCCCGGCCACGGTCAGTCTCGCGGCCTCCGCGACAGATCCGGATGGCACGGTCACGGGGGTGGAGTATTTCGCGAACGGCACCCGGGTCGGGTCGGCGGCAACGACGCCGTATACCTACGCGTGGACGGGGGTGGGGCCGGGTACCTATGCTCTGACGGCGGTGGCTACCGACGATGCGGGCGCCAAGAGCACGTCGGCGCCGGTGACCGTGACCGTCGCCGGGTCGGCGTCTCGCATGAATGCGGCCGCGGCCTCCAAGGGAGCGACGGCGACGGCGTCGTCCGACGCTGGTCCCGGCTACGCCCCGCGCGCCGTGATCGACGGACAACGCAGCGGCGCGATCTGGGGCTCGGGTGGTGCGTGGTCAGACGCCTCCGGGACGGGGTTCCCCGACTGGGTGCAGATCGACTTCGCGCAGACGTTCACGATCGATCGCGTCGACGTGTTCTCCCTGCAGGAGTCCCCCTCGACGCCCGTCGAGCCGACGCCGACGCTGAGGTCCTGGCGGGCGGTCACCGACTTCGAAATCCAGTATTGGACGGGTGGAGCCTGGCAGCCGGTGCCGGGTGGGCGGGTCGTCGCCAATTACCTGGTCTGGGCGCAGGTGGCGTTCCCCGCCGTGACGACCCCGCGCATTCGGGTCTGGATCACCAAGGCCGGTGGAGGCCGCAGCCGCGTGACCGAGATCGAGGCCTACACGCCGGCGGGTCCGCCTCTGGTCCCGGCTACGCCGCGGGCCAACGCGTTGCCGAGCGTGACCCTGACGTCGCCGGCGGGCGCCGCCGCGTATTCGGACCCGGCCACCATCAGTCTGACCGCTCAGGCGGCCGACCTCGACGGCACGGTGACCGACGTGACCTACTACGCGAACGGCACCCGGGTCGGGTCGGCGGCAACGACGCCGTATACCTACGCGTGGACGGGGGTGGGGCCGGGTACCTATGCTCTGACGGCGGTGGCCACCGACAATGCGGGCGGCACCGGCGCCTCGACACCCGTGACGGTCACCGTGACGTTGCCGCTCTGGCAGCTCAAGGGCCAGAATAACCTCTTCGCGCAAGAGGGCCGGCCATCAGGGGGTGGCACCGGCGCCCGGCCGCAGGGCGCCCCTCGGATTCAGCGCGGGCCTGCGGCGCGGCCTGGGCGAGGAGATCGGGCGTGCTGTCCAGTGCGCATGAACGCGGCTGCGGCCTCCGCTGGTGCGACGGCGACGGCGTCGTCCGCCTCTGGTCCCGGCTACGCCGCGGGCGCGGTGCTCGACGGACGACGCAGCGGCGCGGCGTATGGCTCGGGTGGCGCGTGGTCCGACACCGGGAAGGGGTTCCCCGACTGGGTGCAGATCGACTTCGCGCAGACGTTCACGATCGATCACGTCGACGTGTTCTCCCTGCAAGAGAACTACCGTGCGCCTGTCGAGCCGACGCCGACGCTGACGTCCTGGCGGGCGGTCACCGACTTCGAAATCCAGTATTGGGCGGGCGGGGCCTGGCAGCCGGTGCCTGGTGGGCGGGTCGTCGCCAATACCCTGGTCTGGGCGCAGGTGGCGTTCCCCCCCGTGACGACCCCGCGCATCCGGATCTGGATCACCAGGGCCGGGGGATCGCGGAGCAGGTTGACCGAGATCGAAGCCTATACGGCCGCCTCCGCGAGTGTCGCTGCCGAGGTGCAGACGACGGCGTCAGACGCCGTGATCAGCGATGCGGGGGGCCAGGTGCGGTACGTGGCGCCAGATGGCCTCCCGACCAACGACGGCAGTGCCGCCTCACCCCTGGACCTGGCCACGGCGCTCTCAGCCGGCGGTCCCGTTCGGCCCGGGGATACCGTGCTGCTGCGCGAGGGGCTGTATAGCCGCCCGGCCGTAGCGGACGGGCAGGGCGACTATGCCGTCTACAAGAGCGACGTGAGCGGGACGCTCGCGGCGCCGATCACCGTCCGGAACGTCCCAGGGGAACGGGCCACGATCGACGGGGGACTGTCCCCGGGCGACGTCGTCCTCTATGTCACCGGATCGCATGTGCGATACGTGGGGTTCGAGGTCACGAACTCCGACCCCAATCGGTTCCAAGACCGGGGGACGGGACTCTACATCACCGGTCATCACAATCGCTTCATCAATCTCACCGTCCACGATGTGGGCACGGGGCTCGGGTTCGGGTCGACGACGGGGCCCGACGACTCCGAGGTGTACGGCGCGTTGCTGTACCACAACGGCTGGGAGGGTACCGATCGGGGACACGGGCATGGGATCGACGTGGCGAACGCGACAGGGACCCAGGCCGTCCGAGAGAGTATCCTGTTCAACAGCTTCGGCTTCGGGGTGCACGCGTCCACGTCGCAGACCGGGCTCCGCACGCTGACCGTCGAGGGGAATGTCTCGTTCAACCACGGCGTGCTGTCGGCCCAGGGTGGCGCGACGGCCAACTACCTGCTGGGAGGCCGACAGGTCGCCCGGAATCCGGTGTTGCGTGGCAACGACGGCTATTACCCGGCGGGGAGCGCCGGCCGCAACGGTGATATCGGCTCTCCGACGCCCTGCGCGAACGGCGTCCTCGAGGACAACTACTTCGCCGGCGGCACGGCCCTCAACCTGCACTGCAGCGCGACCCAGGTCACGGGCAATACGTTCTTGGGCGTGGTCGCACGGAGCATCAAGCAGACGTACAGGTCCAACGTGTATCTCACCGCGCCTCCGGCCACCGGGGTCGTGCGCGTGCGCCCCAACGCCTACGAGGTCGGCCGGTCGACGGTCGTGGTCTATAACTGGGCTCTGCTGTCCGAGGTGCGTGTCGACCTGAGCCAGACCGGTCTGACCGTCGGCGATCACTACGAGGTCCGGGATGCACAGGACTTCTTTGGCGCGCCGGTCGTGTCCGGTGTCTATGACGGCGCCCCCATCCGGGTGCCGATGACCGGGCTGGTGGTCGCGCCGCCCGTCGGGAACGCCCCCCTGCTGCCCGCCCACACGGCCCCGGAATTTGGCGCGTTTGTCGTCCTTCGCGTCGCACCCGTTGCCGCAGCAGTCACGCACGACCGCTGACCCCCGATGGCCGCTAATCACACGAGCGTCGCCATGAGACCGTCGTTTACAGGGGTACGGTGATCTCGTGGACGCCGCGTCGGGTGCCGGGAGTCAGGGACAAATTGTTGGAGCATAAGGGCGTGCGTCCCTGAAGCTGGTCCAGTCCGTCCGATAGTCTGGAGCCTCGTTAGTCTCCCAGCCCGAACGTGTACAGCGTGTTCCCGATGGTCATGGTGACGTATTGCTGGCCGTTGACGGCGTAGGTCATCGGCTGGGCGTGCACCGGGCCACCCAGCGAGATGTGCCACAACGGCGCGCCCGTGCGCGCGTCCAGGGCGTAAAAATAGCCGTCGATGCTGGCGCTGAAGACCAGATCGCCCGCCGTGGCCAGCACGCCGGCTCTGGAACGCGGCGTGATCGGGAACTCCCAGCGCACGTCGCCCGTGGTCGGGTCGATGGCGCGGATGGCACTGTGGTAGTGCTCGATCGGGAGCGGCGTTTCGGTGCCGCCGCCGGTGAAGTTGTCGCCCTCCTGGTAGTCCTCGTCGCGGCTGAAGAAGATCGCCTCCCCGTCGAACGCATTGACATACAGCAGATTCGTGCGAGGGCTGTAGGCCGGAGACCACCAGTTGGTGGCGCCACCGGCCATCGGGGAGACCAGGGTGCCCTCCTGACTCGGCGCGGTGTTGGGTCGGCGGATCGGCCGACCGTTCCCGTCGAGTCCTTCGGCCCAGGTTTGTTTCGCGAACGGTTTCCCCAGCAGAAACTCGCCGGTCTCCCGGTCGAGGGTGTAGTAGAACCCGTTCCGGTTGGCCCACAGCATCGCCTTCCGGGTTTCGCCGTCGAGCTCGATGTCGGCCAGCACCGGCACCTGGATGGCGTCCCAGTCATGCTCGTCATGCGGGGTGAACTGGAAGTACCACGCCATTTCTCCCGTGTCGCCGTTGAGCGCCAGCACCGAGTCGGAGTACAGGTTGTCACCCCTGCGGACCGCGCCGTTCCAGTCCGGTCCCGGGTTGCCGGTCCCCCAGTACACCAGGTTCAATTCCGGGTCGTAGGAGCCGGTGATCCAGGTGGGGGCCCCGCCCGTGCGCCAGGAGTCGCCGGCCCAGCTCCGGTTGTCCGGGTGGTCCGGACCGGGAATGGTGTCGGTGCGCCAGAGACGTTCGCCGGTGTCGGCATCGTAGGAGTCGAGAAAGCCCCGAATACCGTACTCACCCCCGGCGATGCCGGTCACGACCTGATCCTTCACGATGAGCGGCGCTTCCGTCTTGCTGTAGCCGCTGCGATAGTCCGCGACCTCCCGGTTCCACACCACACTGCCGGAGCGGCCGTCGATGGCCACCAGGTGCGCATCGAGGGTGCTCATGTAGAGCGTCTCACCCAGAATTGCCACGCCGCGGTTGTTGCGACCGCAGCAGAGCCGCAGGTCGTCTGGCAGCGGGTGGTCGTAGCGCCAGAACGGACGACCGGTGACCGCGTCGACCGCCACGACGTTGCTGGGCGACTCGGTGATGAACATGACGCCGTCCACCACGAGCGGCGTCGTTTCGGCACGGTCGAGCTGGGGAATGTGGTGCGCCCACTTCAACTCGAGCTGGCCCACGTTGGCCGAGTCGATCTGGTCGAGTCGGCTGAACCGCTGGCTGTCGAGCGTGCCGTTGTACATCAGCCAGTTGTGCGGCTCGTTGGCGGCGTCCACCAGTCGTTCCCAGGTCACGGGTGAGAAGACGGCGAGCCCCTCACCGGGGGACGGCTGCGCGACGACCGGACCGGCGGCGGCCGCGAGCGCGGCCAGCGCGGCCACAGGTCGGGACAGGATCCGGGTGGGCGTCCTGAGCAGCGTCAGCGTCATGGTTCGCTCCGTAGCGAGAAGAGGTAGGCCACAAGGTCGTTCCGTTCGGCGGCCGTGAACGTGTCGGCATAGCCCGGCATGGTCGACCGCTGGACGCGCTCCCAGGTCCAGCCGCCGTACTTCGAGAAGGCGCGCAGCTGCTGGTCCGCGTCCATGATCCGGAAGGTGAAGGTATCTTCGTCCATCCGCAGGCCTTCCACCACCTGGCCGTCCGGACCGGTGGCTTTCATGGTCCACCAGCGGGGGAGCACCTCCGCGTCCGGGTTGACGAGCGCGGTCTCGAGCTCCGCCAGGGCGCGCCGCTCGCCGACCGTGGAGAGGTCCGGCCCGAGCCGCTGCCCCTGGCCGTTCACCATGTGACAGCGGTCGCAGCCGCCTGTGCCGGTGAAGAGCTGCCGACCGGCGGCGGCCGACCCGGTGGGTGTCCCGCCGGCCGTTACGTCGACCGACCGCAGGTAGGTCACGAGCTGCCAGATGGACTGTTCGTCGGCGTCCGCTCCGAGCCCGAGCATGGCGGTGCTGCGGACGCCGTCGCGGATGACACGGAAGAGCCCGGCGTCGCTATCGGCATGGCGGAACCGTCCGGTCGTCAGGTCGGGACCGGTGCTCTCGTTGCCTCCCGCGGCGTTGAGACCGTGGCAGGTCGAGCATCGGGCCTGGAACAACTGCCGTCCGGCCCGCACGTCGAGGCGGCTGATGTAGGGATTCTCGGTGTCCTGCGCGACCGTCACGACCGGCGCCGCACCGCTCGTGAGTGCCGCCAGCAGGGCGACCGCCGTCCATCGGATGCCGCATCTCGTGCCCACGCGTTCCTCCTCTGCGCAGCTGTCCCTGGTGGGTGCTACCGGGGCAGTGCCAGCGCCACCAACTCACTGGCCATATCGTCCCACCCGACGGTGGCGATGATGTACTGACGACCGTTGACCATGTAGGTCATCGGTGCGCCGCTCGTGCCCCCCGGCAGCTCCATTTCCCAGACCACCGCGCCGCTGACCTTGTCGTAGGCGCGGAACATCTTGCCGCCCGGGCCACCGTACCACTGGGGCAGGGCCGACACGCCGGTGTTGCCCCCCTCACCGAGGAACACGAGTGACTTGGTGACGAGCACGGAGGCCCGTCCCGGCTGGCCCAGCCACGGCAGGGCGAGATGCTGGATGGCGGGATGTTGGCGCGGGCCCTGGCCGTTGGGCACTTGCCAGGCGATGTCGCCCCGGTTGAGGTCGATGGCGGTCAGGCGGCCGTAGGGCGGTTTGAACATCGGGAGCCCCTGTGGCCCCTGGAGCGCCGTGTATTTCTCTCGTACCAGGCGCATATTGGTCCGGGGGTGCTGAGAAGGCACGAGCGCCACCGCGTTCTGGCTGTAGGCGGACGGCACGTAGAGGATGCCGGTCTCCGGGTCGACCCCGGCGCCGCTCCAACTGGCACCGCCGGCCGTGCCCGGGCTGAAGATGGTCCCTAGCTTGCCGCCGGGCCGCGGGTCCAGCTCGATCGGTGGGGTGAACATGGGGCCCCACTCGTACTGGTCGAGCAGCGAGATCGCCTCCGCCCGGAGTTCCGGGGTGAAGTCGATGAGGTCGTCGACGCGCACCCCCTGCAGCTCGAACGGCGGCGGTTTCGTCGGGAACGGCTGGGTCGGTGACAGCCGCTCGCCCGGCACGTTCGAGGGGGCGACTGGCCGCTCCTCGATCGGCCACACGGGCTCGCCCGTGACCCGGTCGAAGACATACACAAAGGCCTGTTTGCTGGGCTGCGCCACCGCTTTGATTGCGCGGCCCTCGACCGTGATGTCCATCAGGACCGCCGACGAGGCGAAGTCGTAGTCCCAGACGCCGTGGTGAATCGCCTGGAAGTGCCAGAGGCGTTCTCCCGTGGTGACGTCCACCGCCACGAGGCTTTCGGCAAAGAGGTTGTCCCCCGGGCGATGGCCGCCGTAGTAGTCGTTGGTCGGGGTCGAGAGCGGCAGATAGACGATGCCGAGCTCCTCGTCGCCGGTGGGATGCGCCCACAGGTTGGTGTTGCCGCTGTACTCCCACGAGGCCCGATCGTCCACCGGGTCGGCGCCCCACGTCTCGACCCCGAACTCGTTCTCCCGCGGAATCGTGTGGAACGTCCAGAGATGCTCGCCCGTACGCACGTCGAACCCACGGACGTCGCCGCGGGGTGACTCCTTGTCGGCGGTCAGCTGATTCGACGTGATGTCCTCCACGAACGACCCGATGACGATCACGTTCCGCACGATGATCGGAGCCGCGTTCCAGTAGAAGTTCGGGAACGGTCGCAGCAGCCCCAGCCGCAGGTCCACTTCGCCCGCCTCGCCGAAGTCGGGGTCGCGTTCGCCGGTGCGCGCGTCGAGGGAAACCAGGTTCGGCCCGAGCGTGGCGACGACCCGCCGGGTGGTGCCATCGGTCCAGTACGCGACGCCACGAGTCTGCCGCACCCGCTCGTCGTCGCTCGGCCCGGTGTTCCAGACCACCTCACCGGTGGTCGGGTCGAGCGCGGCGATGGTGCCGAGGCCGGTGCTGAAGTAGAGCAGGCCCCCCGCCATCAGTGGCGTGGTCTGCGAGCCGACGGGGCCGCGAGTGGTTTCTCCGTTGCGGATGGCGTCGGGGATGACCGGCTGACGCCAGACGATCTCCAGGCCGTCCACGGTGTCCGCGTTGATCTGGTCGAGGGGCAGATACTTGGTGCCCGCCTGGTCGGCGGCATAGGCCGACCATTCGACCGTCTGGGCGGCGGCAGCGCGAGCCCCCGTCCACGCCGCGAGTCCGACGGCCGCGGCCGCCACGCCGATCACCCCAACCCGGACCATCGGTTGCGCCATTTGAGCCCTCCCCTCGATGTGAGAGGGCAGTTTACCGCACTCGCCGCGGCCGGCGAGCATCGCCTGGCCGAAGCGGACGACCTCGGACGGTGTCGGCAGCAGTCGCCCGCTCCCTGGATGCACGAGTTGTCGGGCGGAATCGGCGCCGCGCGCCGCAACGCGACGTTGCGCACGCGGGCGGACTCCACCAGTGACATAATCAGCGGGAATCTTCAACCCAGAGGAGGGGCCATGCGCGTATCCCGCCCGCCGAGGTTTCGGTTTCGCCTGGCATGTATCCCGTCGGCCGTCCTCGCCGCCGTCCTCACGGTCGGGGCCGCGCCGCCGGTCCTCGCGCAGGAGGACCGCATACGGCCGGTCACCGACGCGGAGCTGGAGAACCCGAGTCCCGACGACTGGCTGATGTGGCGGCGCACGCTGGACGGCTGGGGCTACAGCCCGCTGGATCGGATCAACCGTGAGAACGTCGGCGACCTGCAGATGGTCTGGTCCCGTGGGCTTCACCCGGGCCGCCAGCAGGGCACCCCGCTGGTTCGCGACGGCGTGATGTTCATGCCCAACCCGCGCGACATCATCCAGGCCATCGAGGCGGAGACCGGCGACTTGATCTGGGAGCACCAGCGGGACCGCCCGGACGATCTCGGCGACTACATGATCGGCACCCTGACCGACACCAACCGCAACATCGCCATCCACGGCGAGCTGATCATCGACACGAGCATGGACGACCACATCTTCGCACTGCACGCGGAGACGGGCGAGGTGGTCTGGGACACACAGATTCTCGATTACCGGGTGAACCCGGCCAACCAGACGTCCGGGCCCATCGTCGCCGGCGGGAAGGCGTTCTCGGGCCGGAGCTGCGACCCGCGAGGGGGGCCCAACGGCTGTGTCGTCACCGCGCACGACGCCGCCACCGGCGAAGAGCTGTGGCGACGACGGCTCATCCCCGGGCCCGGCGAGCCGGGTGACGAGACGTGGGGAGACGTTCCGTTCGAGGAGCGCGCCCACGTGGGCGCGTGGATGGTGCCCAGCTACGATCCGGCGCTGAACCTGGTCTACGTCGGCACGTCGGTCACCTCGCCGGCGCCGAAGTACATGCTCGGTGGCACCGACAAGTCGCACCTCTACCACAATTCGACGCTGGCCCTGCATGGGGACACGGGTGAGATCGTCTGGTATTACCAGCATTTGAACGACAGTTGGGACCTGGACCACCCGTTCGAGCGGCTCCTCGTGGATACGGCGGTGCGACCCGACCCGTCCGCGGTGAGCTGGATCAATCCGCGGCTGAACCCGGGCGAGGTGCGTCGCGTGGTGACCGGCATCCCGGGCAAGACGGGCGTCGTCTACACGCTGGACCGGGAGACCGGCGAGTTCCTGTGGGCCACTCCGACTATTGTCCAGAACGTGATCAGCGACATCGACGGCGCGACGGGGGCGGTGTCCGAGAACGCGGAACTGGTCTTCACCGGGGCGGGGCAGACGGTGCTGGCGTGTCCGCACGCCAGTGGCGGGAAGGACTGGGAGGCCGGCGCCTACAGTCCGCTGACCAACACGATGTATATGCCGCTGCGCAACGTCTGCGCGCAGATGCGTGCCATGGCCGCGCCCGACGAGCAGGACGAGTCGCGCCGGCTTTACGCCATCGCCTGGCGCGCCGAGATCGCGCCCGGGACCGACCAGGTGGGGAGCGTGCAGGCGATCTCGGCCGAGACCGGCCAGGTGGTCTGGAACCATCAGCAGCGAGCCGCCACCATGGCGCTGGCGGCGACCGGGGGCGGGCTCGTCTTCGGTGGCGACGTGAACGGACGGTTTCGGGCGTTCGACGACCGGACGGGAGAGATCCTCTGGGAGATCAACCTCGGTTCGCCGGTCTCCGGCTTCCCGATCACCTACGCGGTCGATGGCCGCCAGTACGTGGCGATCAGCACCGGCTTCGGGCGTTTTCTCGAGCTGACGCCGGAGCTGCGCCCGAGCGCCAACAACACCCTGTTCGTCTTCGCCCTGCCGGAATAGCCGGAAGACCGGCGCGGCCGGCCGTCGCCTCAGGGCACAGTGGCGCCGTGCTCGACGAGAAACGCGACGACATCCTCGAACCCGTCGTCTATCGCCGTACTGACGGCCGTTCGTCCGCTCGCGTCCGCGGCATTGACCTCGACGCCCAGCTCGACCGCCACCCTCACGGCCTCCAGCGTCGCCGCCTCCGCCTCCCGGCGATCGTGCAGCCGTCCGAGTTCGGTCGCCTCAGCCACGCGCGCGCGGTGGTCCACCGCCCAGAGCGGGTCGAGTCCGCCGTGTCCCACCGCCGCCATCAGCGCGGTCGTCTCACCTTCCTCGACCCACATCCGACCCGCGGGCCGCTGGGGGTCCGTGGTCCAGTACTCCGGACGGTGCGTGGCCAGAGGGTCGGCGCCGTGTCGGGCCAGGAGCCGCATGATCTCGGCCTCGCGGTGGCGCGCCGCCAGCCAGAAGGCCGGCGCCCGGACGAACCAGGGCGGGAAGAAGAAATCGGCGCTGTCGCGCCTGTATCGCGTCGAGGCCGACACCCGGGTGTTCGGGTCCGCGCCGGCCAGCAGGAGCGCCTCGGCCAGCGTCGGGTCGCGTTGCAGGATCGCGGCATGCAGCGGCGCGTAGCCGCCCTCCGCGGCGTTGGGGTCGGCACCGTGGTCGAGCAGCAACGCGGCGACGGCGCCATGTCCGCTGAACGCCGCGATCGCCAGCGCGCTGGCCCCGTCCGGCGCCGTCTCGTTCACGTCGGCGCCCGCCGCCACGAGCAGGCGCGCCGACGCGCCGTCGCCGACGCGCGCGGCGACCAGCAG
>SXOW01000232.1 GCA_005778315.1 Acidobacteriota bacterium | reverse complement strand
CTGTAGGAGGGCGAGTACCAGTTGGTGCCGCCCTGCACGCCAGGGAACGTCGTGGTGCCCGGAGGTTGTGGCGTTTGCACCGGTCGCCCGAAGTCGTCGAGTCCGCTGGCCCAATTCACCGGGACAAAGTTGTCGCCGCGCAGGAACCGTCCGGACTCGCGGTCGAGTACGTAGAAGAACCCGTTGCGGTTGCCCCACAGCATCAGCTTCAACGTGCCGCCGTTGCCGTCGGGGGCGTCGATCAGGACCGGGATCTGCACCGAGTCATAGTCGTACGGATCGTTCGGTGTGAACTGGAAGTACCACTCCAACTCGCCGGTGTCCGGGTCCAGCGCCACAACCGAGTCTGAGTACAGGTTGTCGCCGGGACGCTGGGACGGGTTCCAGTCCGGGCCCGGGTTGCCGATGCCCCAGTAGGTGAGATCGAGATCGGGGTCGTAGGAGCCGGTGAGCCAGGCGGAAGCCCCGCCGGTCTTCCACGCGTCGTTCTCCCACGTCTCATGTCCCGGTTCGCCAGGGCCAGGAATGGTGTAGAACCGCCACGCCTGCTCGCCCGTTTTCGCATCGTAGGCGTCGATATAGCCGCGAATACCGTACTCGCCACCCGCCACGCCGACGATCACTTTGTCTTTGATGACGAGGGGAGCCAGCGTCAAGGCGTAGCCCTCTCTCGGGTCGGCGACCGTGGTCTGCCACAGCGGCTGGCCCGCGATCGCGTCCAGCGCGATCAGGTTGCCGTCGAGCGTCGCCAGGAACAGCGTGTCGTCCAGGATGGCGAGACCCCGGTTGACCGCGCCGCAGCACGGCCGAGAGTCGGCCGACGGGGTGTACTCGAACTTCCAGAACACACTCCCACGCTTGGCGTCGATCGCCACCACGTTGTTCACCGGCTCGGTGAGATACATGATGCCGTCGACGACCAACGGCGTGGCTTGGAACGGTTCGAGCGATTCTGCCTGGAACACCCACGACAATTCGAGGTTGTCGACGTTGTCCGGTGTGATCTGGTCCAGCTTGGTGTGTCGATTGCTCGAGTAGCTGCCTGAATACGTGAGCCAGTTTTCAGGCTCCTCCTCGGCATTCAGCAACCGCTCAAACGTGACCTGCGCGGTCGCGCCCGCCGGGGACCACGCGACAAGGAGCGAGGCCATCAGCGTCAGTCTGGTCCGGCTCGTCATGCTTGTCATGCTTCGCATTCTCGTGATTCTCGCCATGGCGTCAGTCCATACCCTTGAGTGTGAGCAGATACGCGAGCACGTCCCCGATTTCCTGCTCGTTCAGTGCGTCTGTGGCCGGCGGCATCGGAGACGTCGTCACCGCGGCGAGCTCACGCAAGTCTGCCTTGTCAAACGACCGCAGCCGCTCGTTCTCGTCGATCAGCTGAATGGTGTAGGTGTCCTCGTTGAGCCGGCGGCCGTTGATGACGGTGCCGTCGCCCAGGACCGCGCGGACGGGACGGTTCACGGCGATCATCGACCCCGTCGGGTCGAGCATCGCGTTCTTCAGATTCGCCGCGGTGCGCGTCGCGCCGATGGCGGTCAGGTCGGGCGCCGTCCGCGGGCCCTGGCCGCGCACCCGGTGACACGACGCGCATGCGCCTTTGCCCGAGAACAGGGTCTGCCCCCGTGCTGCATCACCAAGCGTCACCGCACTCAAGTCGAAGTCACGCATGGTACGAAGATACGAGACGATCCCAGTCAGTTCGCTCGCCGAAAAGTCGTTCGGCGGCATCGCCGTCCCGGGGATGCCGGTGCGGATCAGCTGCATCAACTCGGGGTCCGATTCTGCCCGGGCATAGCTGCCGGTGCTGAGGTCAATCCCGGGGACTTCCGCGCCACCTTCGCCGTGGCATCGGACGCAGTTGGCGCCGTAGAGCCGTGCGCCGAACTCAATATTGGCCTGTTCGTACTGGCCGGCATGGTCCTGTGCGGTGGCGCTGGCAGCGCCGAACATGGCGAGCAGGCCAAGTGTGGCAAGCGGCCAGACAAGGCGGGTGAGACCGACCGGGAGTCGTGGATTCAAGGTGCGCATCAGCAGGCCGTTCTGGAAACGTAGCAGGCGGCGCCCGCTCGCGGCGGGAATCGGATCGCTACGGAAAGTACGTCAGTCTGTCGGTACCGGTACACCTTGTCAATCCATCGATGTCAATCCATGTCCATCCATCGATGGCGCGTCGGCCCCTGGCCGGAACCGACGCGTCGCGTCCCCGGCCGGCGAGAACGGCCACCAGACTTCCCCATATAATTTCGGGGGGAGTCGCCATGAGACGCACGCGCATAGCCGAGGTATTGTCCACTGAACGCATCGGCCAAACAGTCAATGTCAAAGGCTGGGTGAGATTCTTCCGCCAAGGTCGCTTCCTGCTTCTCAACGACGGCTCCACCATACACAACGTGCAGGCCGTGGTCGACCAAGAGCACTTTGACGAGGCCCGCATCAGGAAGCTGACGACCGGCGCCGCCGTGTCGGTAACCGGCGAGGTCGTCGCCTCCGCAGGCACGGGGCAAGTCGTCGAAATCTTTGTCTCGGACGTCACGATCTTGGGCGAGGCCCAGCCCAGCGAGGTGCAAAAGACCATTCTGCAGCCCAAGACGCACACGCTGGAGACGCTACGCGAGCAGGCCCACCTCAGGTTTCGCACCAGCACGTTCGGGGCCGTGTTCAGGATCCGCCACGCGCTGGCCTTTGCCGTGCACCAGTACTTCAACGATCGTGGCTATTTCAACATACACACGCCCATTGTCACCGCAGCCGATGCCGAGGGGGCGGGTGAGATGTTCCAGGTGACAACCCTGCCGCTTGACCGGCTCCCGCGCACGCCGGACGGCCTCATCGACTATGGCGAGGACTTTTTTGCCAGAAAGACCAGCCTCACAGTCTCGGGCCAGCTCGAAGCCGAACTCGCAGCCCTGGCCCTCGGCCAGGTCTACACGTTTGGGCCGACCTTCCGTGCGGAAAACTCGAATACGTCCCGTCATTTGGCCGAGTTTTGGATGATCGAGCCGGAGGTCGCCTTCAACGACCTGCAGGACAATATGGATCTGGGCGAGGATTTCCTTCGATACTGCGTGCGCTACGCGACGGTCCACTGCGCCGACGATTTGAACTTCTTGCATCAGCGAGAAGTCAAGGCTGAGGCCCAGCTACTCAAAGACCAGCGCAATGAGATGCCGTTGCTGGAAAGACTCGCCTTCGTCATCGACAACGAATTTGCCCGCCTCACGTATACGGAAGCCATCGATGTCCTGCGCGATTCAAGACCGTACAAGAAAGGAAGATTCACATACCCGGTCGAATGGGGCACGGACCTGCAGAGCGAGCACGAACGGTACCTCGTCGAAAAGCACTTCAAGAAACCGGTGATCCTGGTGGACTATCCGGCCGAGACGAAGGCCTTTTATATGCGCCTGAACCAGCCGGACGATCAAGGCCGCGAGACGGTCGCCGCGATGGACATACTCTTTCCTGGTGTCGGCGAGATCATGGGTGGGTCCCAGCGAGAAGAGCGGCTCGACGTCTTGCGCCAACGCTGCGACGCCTTCGACATTCCCGCGGAGGAGATGTGGTGGTATCTGGATACCCGGCGTTTCGGCACCGCCGTCCACTCCGGATTCGGCCTGGGCTTTGAGCGCCTGGTGATGTTCGTGACCGGCATGGGCAACATCCGCGATGTCATTCCCTTTCCGCGCGCGCCGAAGAGCGCGGACTTTTGATCGACGTCATGCTCCGACACGAGGTTCGGCCTGCGACTCAGTCGCCAAGGGCCCGGGCGATGAGATCGCCGGGGACCATCGGCCGCGGAACGTCGCGGGCGAACCACGAGCGCACGTCGGCGTCGAGCCCCAGTCCGTGCATGTAGTTGTAGAGCGCCGCACGGAGACCCTCGCCCAAGAACTCGTGGTCGGTACCGGTCGGATCGACGAAGGGACGCTCGTTGTGCGCGAACGACGGCGGTGGTTGGGCTGCGAGCGTGATGCCATACCGCTCGGGCTCGAGTCCGATCGGGCTATGCGCGGTGACCGTAAAACGGTGCCAGAACCCGGATTGGATACAGCCGGCTTCGAACAGTTGCCGCACCCGCTCGAGCGCGTCGATGGTCTCTTGCAGGGTCTCGGT
>SXOW01000021.1 GCA_005778315.1 Acidobacteriota bacterium | reverse complement strand
GGGACCACCGGGTGCAGGGGCGGACCTACACCTTCCCTGGCACCGGCAAGGACGTGCCGTATGCCCTCTTCGTCCCGTCCAACTACGACGCGACGCGCGCGTGGCCGCTGATCGTGACCCTGCACGGGCTAGGGCGGCCGTATGACTGGATGATGGGCTACGACGGGAACATCGACGCCGCCGAGCGAGACGGCTACATCATGGTGGCGCCGCTGGGGTACCACCCGCGGGCCTGGTACGGCAGTCGGGGCCCCGGCATCCCGAACATGCGTCGCGACGAGGGCGACACGGAGCCGCTACCGGAGAACCTCGGCGAGTTGAGCGAGCAAGACGTGATGAATGTCTTCGCGCTGGTGCGCAAGGAGTTCAACATCGACGACAACCGGCTGTATCTGTGGGGGCACTCCATGGGTGGAGCGGGCACGTATCATCTGGCCGCGCAACATCCCGACGTGTGGGCCGCCGTGGGTGTGGCCGCCCCGGCGCCGTCGGCAGACCCGGCCCAGCTCGAAGCCTTCAAGGACGTGCCGATCCTGGTGTTGCAGGGTGACGAGGATCCATTGGTCAACACCACGCGGAGGTGGGTCGCAAAGATGAAAGCGATCGGCATGGAGCACGTCTACGTGGAGGTCAAAGGCGGAGACCACTCGCGCTTCATCAGTTCCAGTGCCGAGACGATCGAAAAGGTGTTCGCGTTCTTCAATATCGTCCGCAAAGACCAGCGCCCCGCGACCGACTAGAGTTCGAGCGCTTCGACATCCACCGAGTCGACTTCGTTGAGGCCACCTTGGCGGTAGCCGCGCGGGTCGACCGTGACGGTGTCGAATCCTGCCGCCAAGAACCCTTCGAGCACCTCGCGCCGCACGGCGGGCTCACGGAGTCGTGGGATCTCGTGTCCTTCGACTTCAATGCGCGCTTCGGTATGGTGGAAACGCACCCGGCAGACGCGGAACCCCAGGTCTCGAAGCGTGCGTTCGCACGTGGCCACCCGGGTGAGGCGTTCAGGGTTGATGCTGATGCCGTAGGGGAACCGGCTCGACAGACAGGCCAGGGCAGGCTTGTTCCACACCGGCAGCCCGAGACGCTTGGCGGCCTCACGGATGTCCGCCTTGGTGAAGCCCAGTTCGTCCAACGGCGAGCGCACACCCAGCTCGCGTGCCGCCTGGCGTCCCGGACGGTGGTCACCCCGGTCATCGACGTTGAACCCGTCCAACACCTGGGACACGCCCAACCTGCCGGCTTCGGCGACGGCTCGCCCGTAGACCTCCGTCTTGCAGAAGTAGCAGCGGTTGATCGGGTTCGCGGTGTACCGAGCGTCGTCCAGCTCGTCCGTCTCGACCAGGACGTGGCGTGCGCCGAGGCGGCGCGCCAGCGTCTGGGCGTCGACCCGTTCCTCCGGGGCCAGGCTCGGCGAGACAGCGGTGAGCGCGGTGGCCCGCTCGCCCAGACACCTGACGGCCTCGGCCAACAGATACCCGGAGTCGACGCCGCCGGAAAAACAGACCACGACGTCGTCGAGCGTCGTCAGGAGGTTTCGCAGTCCGGTTACCCGGTCGTCGAGACTCAGCATAGAATCGCAATGGGTGAGCGCGACCCACACCAGCCACCAGTATATCGGTCACCCCCGCCATGAATGATGTCGCCGTTCTCTGACGCCACCGCCTCGGTGTTGCTTGGTACCGCCGCCTCGCTGGCCGCGGTGCACACCCTGATTGGGGTGGACCACTCGGTGCCATTCATCGTGCTGGGGCGGGCGCGCCGGTGGTCGCTTCGTCGCACGCTCGGCGTGACCGGCGTGTGCGGCCTGGTCCACGTACTGTCGTCGGTGCTCATCGGGCTGGTTGGGGTGGCGATCGGCGTCGCACTGGAACGACTCTCGTGGTTGGAGTCCGCTCGCGGCACAGTGGCCGCGTGGCTGCTAATCGGATTCGGTCTGGCGTATGCGGCCTGGTTTTCGTGGCGGAGTCTGCGCGGGCAGGTCCACACCCACCGTCATACCCACTTGGATGGCATGACACACAGCCACGCGCACAACCACCACGGTCAACATCTGCATCCACACGGTCTCGGAGGCGGCGCGACTCCGTGGGCGCTGTTTCTCGTCTTTGCGTTCGGACCCTGCGAGGCGCTCATTCCGTTGATGATGGTGCCGGCGATCGACGCGTCGTGGTGGCTGCTCGCGGCTGTCGTGAGTGTGTTCGCCTTTTTTACCGTCGGTGCGATGCTCGCCGCCGTTGCGCTGGGATATATCGGGCTGACGCGCGCGCGGCTCGGGGTCTTCGAGCAGAGGGTTGACGTGCTGGCCGGACTGACGGTGGCCGCCAGCGGCATCGCGGTGCTCTTGCTGGGCATCTAGCCCGCAAGGCGCTGGGCCGCGGCATCGCGCCCGTGGGCACTGGTGGTGGCGCGCCGGACGGCGCGGCCTATAATCGGGGTAGATGTCATGACGCGCAGTGCGAACAGGCGTTCCGACGTTAACAGTACGCAGGCACCGGCTCCGTCTGGCCGCGAGTGTGTGCCCCGTCACTGCACGTTGGATGGGTTCGCGGAAGTCGTGTCCCGGTCCGATGGAATCGCGCTGCGAGACTTGGACCCGATCACCGCGCTGCGGGTTCAGACCGTCAATACCCTGTATGAGATCACCGTCGCCAGCCCGTCCCGTGACACCGTGCTCGTGCGTGGCGGCCGTTTCTTCCCCCGGGCCACCGAGGTTCGGTTCGGCGGCTCGAGCTTCGGCGGCAGCTGTCTCAAGCTCGCCTGGTTCGGGATCGGCCTGCACATGGAGTTTCACCACGACGGGGCCTGGGTCGTGACTTCTCCCATCCGGTCACTCACGGTGCTCGCCGCATCGGCGCTTCCCGGTCCCTTCTAGCGCGCCCCGGAACTTTCACCACGGGCTGGGGGGACGTCACACACGCCTACTGCGTTGGTGTCGCATCCGCCATGACACGGCGGATGGGATAGACGGTTCCGACCTCGAGGCCTTCTTCTAGGACATTCCAGTTCACGACCCCGTCGTCCGATCGGGGCTCAAGCAGGCTGAAGAGCAGCCGGCCCAGCGGTTGGCCGACGGGCACCACCAGCGTGCCGGGTGGCACCGCCCAATCAACGGATTCCCAGACGCCTTCGACGGTGCGCTGTTGGCGCCCCTCGAACGGTTGCTCGTCTTGTGACGAAGCGGCAACGGAGAACTGCTCGGCGCGGATGGTCGAGGGATCGGCGGCCGCGCCTTCGATGCCATGCGCCGCCAGCAGGGCGACGACCGCCTCGAGGGTGGATGGAATGTAATAGGCCTCGGGCGCGGTTTCGGTGTCCGTGGCGGCAAAGGTCCCGTACGCATACATCGCGGTCGGTTCGACCACGGCCAGACGCCGCTTCATCGGGGCCCGGGTGAACGGGTTTTGCACCTCCTCGGTGGCGCCGAGCAGGATCTCGACCGGCGCGGCAGAGCGCTCCGGGGCCGCGCGCGTAGCGAGGCGCGCGCCGACGATGGACTCCGCATCGATCCGATCGATCAGCGACGTGATCGCTGCCGTCCGGGTGTGGGCGAACTGGAGGATGGCCTCCACGAAGTGGAGGGTCGAGAACACGCGTTCCTCGAACGACGCGTAGGCGTACGCCTCGCTGAGAATACCGATCCGGTTCCGCAGCCCGGCGTAGTTGTTGTTGAACCGCGGTCGGTGGTCGAACGTGGTCCAGCGCGGCTCGGTATCGGTGTCGCGCGGCAGGTTGCCATAGTAGTAGATATCCTGGCCGTCACGCGTCTTGATCTCGGTCGTGACGGCGGGAAGCCACTCCTCACGCAGGAGCGCGTCGAGGTCTGGATGCGTGTTTGGATGGAGCGGCGGCGCGTAGGTCAGATGGTAGGCGTGCTCGGTGCCGTTCGTCGTATGCAGGTCGACGATCACGTGTGGGTCGTAGTCCTGGTAGGCCAGCGTGAGTGCCCGCGCTTCCGGAGACTCCAGCTTCATATGGTCGCGGTTCAGATCCAGGCCCTGCGTATTGGTGCGCTCGCCCGTACCCTCGTAGGGGCCGAGTTGATACGGACGACTGTCCGGGCTGATCCGTTCGTTGCCGTCCGCGTTGTAGATCGGGGCCACCAGCAGGATCATGGACGACGCCCACTCGGGGTGTTCCCCCACCACGACGTCTCGCAGCAACATCAGCAGCGCTTCCTTGCCGCAGACTTCGCCGCCGTGGATGGCGCCCTGCAGCCAGACGCGCAGGCGCGGCGACGCCGCCACCGAGGCGGGGCTCGCGTCCGGGACATCACCCACGATGGCGAGCGGCAGCGGCCGGCCGTCCACGGTCGATCCGAACGTGGTCAGGTGGATCAGCTCAGACGTAGCGGCCGCATACTCCAGGTGCCTCATCACCTCGCCGTAGCTGGTTGACTGCTGAAATCCAGTTCGCTCGGCTCGCGTCGCCATCATCAACCGAGGGTCCGGGGGGCCACTTGGCGCGCAGCCTCCGACCAGCAGCGGAAGGGTGAGCATACCGCCGAGCCCGACCCGGAGCCACGTGAGCCTGGTTGTCGTCATACGTAAGACTCCAGTCGTCGAACGACCTCGTCGAGTTCAGTCTCGGTTGTCGTCCGCCCCACGCTGAACCGTATGGTGCCCAACGCGAGGTCGTGCGGTACGCCCATCGCGGCCAGGACCGGCGAGATGTCGCGGACGCCTGTGTGGCACGCGGACCCGGTGGAGGCCGCGACGCCATCGAGATTCGCCAGAATCTCGTCGCCGAACCGGCCAGGAAACGCCACGCTGAGGGTGTTCGGGAGCCGCCGCTCAGGATGACCGTTGAGTACCACGCGCTCGCCACATGCGGCCTGGAGTCCTCTCCAGAAATGTTCTCGGAGCGCGAAGAGACGGTCCGCGCATGGGTCGGATTCCGCCAACGCGCAGGCGGCCCCCAGGCCGGTGGCCAGCAACGCGCTCTCGGTGCCCGCTCGGCGTCCCCGCTCGTGACCGCCTCCATGGAGCAGCGGATCCAGGGCGACCCCGGCGCGGACGAAGAGCGCGCCGATCCCTTTCGGCGCATAGAGCTTGTGCCCGGCGAGACTCAGCAGATCGACGTTGAGGTCGTCAACGCGGGTCGAGACTTTCCCGGCTGACTGCGCCGCGTCCGTGTGGAACGGCACCGCGTGCTCCCGCGCGATGTCGCCAATCTCGGTCACCGGCTGCAGCGTTCCGACCTCGTTGTTGGCGTGCATCACGCTGATGAGCACGGTCTGCGGGGTAATGGCTCTGCGGATGTCGTCCGGATTCACGAGGCCCTGGCCGTCGACGGGTATCAGCGTGACCCGTGCGCCAAGGCGCTCGACGACGCGGCACGGTTCCAGCACCGCCGGGTGCTCGACGACGGTTGTGATGACATGTGGCGTGCGCGCGCCCGACGCCATGGCGGCGCTCACAACTCCCTTGATGACGTGGTTGTTCGCTTCAGTGCCACCACTGGTCAGCAGTACCTCGTCCGGCTGGCACCCCAGCAAACGGGCCGTCTGCGCCCGCGCGACCTCCACGGCCTCCCGCGCCGGTTGTCCTGCCCAGTGCCCGCTCGACGGGTTGCCGAAGTGGTTCGACAGGAACGGCTGCATGGCCGCCGCCACCTCCGGCGCGACCGGAGTGCTGGCGTTGTAGTCCAGGTAGACACGGTCGACGGCTGCCGGTGTCATCGTCGGGACATTCTAGCGGGTTGGCGCGTCTCGGCCGGAGCACAGCTGGAACCTCGGGACAGGGCAGACCGTATTCACCGAGGAACGCCGGGTTCTGCGGCGGGCCAGGGCCGTGGCTCGCTGCGGCGGACTCGATTCACGCCGATACGACCTAGAATGGGTGGGCCAGCCTGCCGAGGCGGTGCGTCCATGTCACAGCGATTCTCGACACCAAACGGCCGGCTCCCGGGGCCGACGGGCCCGTGGCGTGCGGTCTGTCTGGCCGCGATGCTGGGCTCCGTGCCCTCGGCGGGCCTCGCACAGACAGGCGTCTCTCCCGAGACGACTGGAGCCGGGCAACCCACGCATGAGATCGACCTGCTCATGGAACGGGTGTTGGATAACCGCGAGGCGTCGTGGCGACGTCTGGGTGACTTCATTCTGCATGAAACCGAAACGCTGGCGTTTGAAGCCCCACTCGGTATTCCCCTCTCCGGATTCCACCATGAATATGACTGGTTCGTGCGGGACGACGTGGTGGTGCGCAGTCCCGTGCGATTCGACGGCGTCGCGATCGACGAGGACACGCGGCTCAAGTATGAAGCGGAATGGCTCGTGGACGAGCAGCGACGTGGGGGGCGCCGCGACCGCCGTCGCCGCCGCATGAGTCGCCGGGATACCGAAGACAACGTCGGGATCGCGATCGATCGTAGTTGGGGGGCGTCCGTCGGCGACGCGCTGCGCGAGCGGGTCGCGGCCGACGCCGACTTGTTGGGCGACGATCTCGCCGCCATCGCCCTGAATACCGGCGCGATTCTCGACGACCTCGGCGGCGTCGCCGCGGTCGGGTTCGAGTCGGCCGTGGCGCAGACGCGCCTGCTGTTCGTGATGCTCGACACCCAGCGGCTGTCGGTGACCGAGGTTGGTCGTGCCCTGCGCCGCCCGCTTGCCAGCTTGATTGAACAGCTGTCTCTCGCCGATCCGACAGCGCTCGAGGGTTTCCTCGAGCTTGCGAACCTGGCCGCGCAGTTCGAGCTCGACTCGCGCATGGTGGGGCCGTACGTGGACCGTGCCGCCAGACAACTGGAGTCACTGGGACGCCGAGACACCGCGGCGGCGCTGGACCGCGCGCGCGCGACACTGGCGTCGGCTGGGCCAGACGCGGACCGTCCCACGGACGGCGCCGCGCCCACGTCGTTGGAGGACGACCGGCTCGTTGATGCGTCGCGGCTGGAGCCGCGCTTCATCTCGGAGTCCTACTTCATGGACTTCACGTTCGAGCCGGGGAACTACTACCTCGCCGGACGGGAGACGTTGGCCGGCCGACAGGTCGTCAAGATCGAGTACTACCCGACGGACCTGTTTGACGAGGCGAATGACTCGGATGAGGAGGAATCGGAACTCGAGGCTCGGATCGATCGAGGGTTCAACAAGACGTCGCTGGTGACGCTCTGGATCGATCCAGACGCGGAGCAGATCGTCAAGTACACCTTCGAGAACACAGGACTCGACTTTCTGCCGGGTCGGTGGCTGGTGCGCATCGATGGCATGGTGGCATCGATGGAGATGGGGCAGCCGATCGGGGACGTGTGGCTTCCCCTTCGGGTCACCGTGTCCGGTGTGGCCACGACGGCTCTGGGCGACTTCGACATCAATTTCACGCGCGCCTTCACCGAGTATCGAGAGGCGCAGACCGGCGCGCGGATGATAGATGCCGGAGTGGTTCCCGGCGGCCCTCGATGATGCCGGTTCGGCGTGCGGTGTGGGCTGTGGCGTTGCTGTGTGTCGCCACGCCGTGTGCCGCGCAGTCGCGGACCGTCAGCGAGTTGATTACCGAGCTGCGGGTGCACG
>SXOW01000231.1 GCA_005778315.1 Acidobacteriota bacterium | reverse complement strand
TCTGACCGTTGTCTTCTCGACCAAGACCCCGTCCGATGCCTATCGCGGCGCGGGTCGGCCGTAGGCTACCTACATTGTCGAGCGGGGTATGGACATCCTGGCGGCGGCGTTGGGGATGGACCCCGCTGAGTTGCGTCGGAAGAACTTCATTCAGCCGGATCAGTTCCCCTATGCCACCCAGATGGGGGCCGTCTACGACTCGGGTGACTACGAGAAGGCCCTCGACCTCGGCCTGAAGAACGCCGGTTGGGACGAGATGAAACAGCAACGCGACGCAGCCCGCGCCGAAGGCCGACTGGTCGGGATGGGGCTCGCGATGTATGTCGAGGTGTGCGGCCTCGGCCCGTCCTCGTCGCTGCCCACGGGAGGGTGGGAGCACTCTCAGGTCACGATCGAACGAGACGGTCGGATCAGCGCCACCACCGGGGCGTCGCCGCACGGGCAGGGGAACGAGACGACCTTCGCCCAGATGCTGGCCGACCAGTTCGGGGTGCCGCTCGAGCACGTCACGATTCATCACGGCGACACGGGTGTGGTGAAACAGGGCATCGGCACCTTTGGCAGCCGCTCGCAGGCGGTCGCAGGCACGGCCCTGCACCTGGCCGGCGGCAAGGTCAAAGAGAAGATGGCGAAGTTCGCCGCGGCCCTCATCGAAGCCCACGAAGACGATCTCGAATTCGAGAACGGCCGTATCTCCGTGAAGGGTGTTCCTGACTCCGGGAAGACGTTCGCCGAGGTGGCCGGCTACGCCTACGTGCCGGTGCCGCTTCCTGAGGGCTTGACCCCGGGGCTGAGCGAAGAAGCGTTCTTCGAGCCCGCCAACAACACGTATCCGTTTGGGTGCCACATCTCGCTGGTTGAGGTCGACCGGGAGACAGGCGAGCTGACGCTGCTGCGACTGGTGGCGGTCGACGATGCCGGCAATCTCATCAATCCGTTGATCGTCGAGGGTCAGATTCACGGCGGGCTGGCGCAGGGCATCGGACAAGCGATGATCGAGGAGGTTCGCTACAGCGAGGACGGCCAACCGCTGACAGCCTCGTTCATGGACTACGCGATACCCCGGGCGGCCGACTTTCCGCGGTTTGAGCTCGACCACACGGTGACGCCAACCCCGGTGAATCCCTTGGGCGCCAAAGGCGTTGGGGAAGCGGGCACCTTGGGATCGACCCCGTGTATCGTGTCGGCCGCGGTTGACGCGTTGAGCGAGTTTGGTGTGAAGCACATCGACATGATGCTGCGGCCCGAGAAGCTGTGGCAGATCATTCACGGAGGTCAGTCGTGATTCCGTCCGCCTTTGAGTACGAGCGTGCGACCTCGGTCGACGACGCCCTCGCAAAGCTTGCCGCCACTGGCGGCGCGGGCAAGCTGCTCGCCGGTGGGCACAGTCTGGTGCCCTTGATGAAGCTGCGGTTGAACGAGCCAACCACGCTCATCGACATCGCGCGCATTGCCGAGTTGGTCGGAATTCGGGAGCAGGACGGCCTGATCGAGATCGGGGCCGGTACGGTGCACCATGACGTCGCGACGTCGGACGTGCTGCGCAACCGATGCCCGGTCGTGTCGGACACGGCGGCGACCATCGGGGATCCGCAGGTCCGCAATCGCGGGACGATCGGTGGCAGCCTGGCGCATGCCGACCCGGCTGCCGATTACCCCGCGATGCTGCTGGCGGTGGACGCGCAGATCCAGATCCAGGGACCCGGTGGGGTTCGGGCGGTTCCCGCTGCCGACTTTTTTCAGGATCTGTTCACGGTGGACCTCGCTCCGGACGAGATCATCACCGCCGTTCGGTTTGCCCCGGTCCGCGCCGCCGCGTACGCGAAGCTGTATCAACGCGCGTCACGATTCGCCATCGTCGGTGTCGCGGCGTCGCTCGATGTGGCAGACGGGGTCATCAGAGGCGCCAGGGTCGGTTTGACCGGGGCGCTGTCGCACGCCGTTCGACTCACCGCCGTCGAAGCGGCGCTGGTGGGGCAGCCGGCCACCGGATCGGCGACCGCAGCGGCGGCCAAGGGTGCCGGCGCAGCGCTCAGTGACGTGAACGCGGATCTGCACGCGAGCGAGGCGTATCGTCGGGCCATGGTGTCCGTGTTCACCAAACGGGCCCTCGACGGGGCGCTGGCGCGGGTGTAGGACCCGAGGCGGGCTTCGCCCGCACCCCACGCTGCCGCGGCGCTCCCGAGAGTCCACTCCGCCGACCCGGGGCGCGCAGTGCCCCGCGTCCGCTGCGGCGACGCACCGAGCGTCTTCACGCGCGACGACATCGCGCTGGCGGTCCTTACCTGGCTGTGACAAACTCGTGTGTTGTAAAGGGAGACTGATTCAGATGAAGAAGCGGTACAGCCAGCTGCTCGCGAGCGCAGCCTCGTTATTCGTTCTGTCGCTGGTGACGGCCGGGTCGGCGTCGGCGCAGGGGGCAGTCCCGCGGGCGTTTGATGGTCATCCGGACCTGAACGGTGTCTGGCAGACCATCGGCACCGCGAATTGGGACCTGCAGGACCACCCCGCCGCGGCCGGACCGGTCGACACCGGAGCCATCGGCGCGATTCCGCCCGGACAGGGGGTCGTCGTGGGGAACACCATTCCCTACAAGCCTGAGGCGCTGGCGCAGAAGCAAAAGAATTTCGAGAACCGGTGGACCGACGACCCGGAGATCAAATGCTTCATGCCGGGTGTGCCGCGAGCGACCTACTTGCCGCATCCCTTCCGGATCATCCAGGGCGACAAGAAGATCATGATGGTCTACGGGTTTGCCGAAGCGAATCGGACGGTCCACATGGACAAGGCGAACCCTGAGCGCGCCCCGATTGACAGCTGGATGGGGCGGTCGCACGGCAAATGGGACGGCGACACCTTGGTCGTGGACGCGGAGGGCTTCAACGGCCAATCCTGGTTCGACCGCGCTGGCAACTACGCGAGCTACGCGCTGCAGGTCCAGGAGCGGTACACGCCGATGGGCCCGAACGTCATCATGTACGAGGCCACGATGACAGACCCGAACACGTTTACGGAGCCGTGGACGATTCGGATGCCGCTGTATCGGCGTCTCGACGAGAACGCCCAGGTGTTGGAGTTCAAGTGCGTCGAGTACTCCGAAGATTTACTCTACGGGCATCTCCGCAAAGTGCCCACCCGCTAGGACAGGACCGCATCATGAATCGCACAGGTACTTTCTCCATCGTCGCCGCGGCGGCGGTAGCCGTCTGGGTACTCCCCGGGGCAGCCCTCGCGGCCGAGGCCGACTACCACCACGTGCATCTGACCACGTCGAACGCGACCGAGGCGACGAAGTGGTACACGGAGTATCTGGACTGCCAGCCGCTGACCGACCGCGACGATGGCGTCGACTGCTTCGGCACCGAGGTCGTGTTCGAATCCAGAGCGACCCTCGGCAGCAGCCAGCGAACCGGTATCGACCACATCTCTTTCTCGTACGCCGATCTGACCGCGAAGATGGAGGAGCTGGCGTCGGTGGGCGTTCGTGGCTCCGGTGTCAGGTTGCAGCGGTTCGACGATGGGTCGACGCTACGTGATGCACCCGGGCTGTTCAAGTACGGGTTCATCTTCGATCCGTGGGGGACCCGGATCGAGCTGGTCGAGGACAGCGACACACTCGGTTTTCATCACATCCACCTGAGTAGCACCGACCCGGCGGCCACGCTGCAGTGGTATCAGGAGCGGTTTGGTGGCGAGCCCGCACAGTTGCGTGGGCAGCTCGACGGTCTGCGCATGGGCGATGTCTGGCTGCTGGTGATGCGGCACGCAGAGGGTGTGCCCGCCGCGACGGCGGGTCGGGCCATCGACCACATTGCGTTTGCGGTCCCAAGCATGGGCCCCGCGGTGGGTGAACTCAAGGGGGCGAACGTCGAATTCCTGGAGCAACCCGGCGTACCCGAGGGTGGACGGACGTCGGCGCAGCGCGCCATTGTGTATGGCCCCGATCAGGTCAGCGTGGAGGTCGTCGAGGCCGGATTCGCCGGTGTCGCGAGCACGATGGAGGGGGTTACCGACATCACCACGGAACTGCGGGACTACACCGCGCCGCGGACCCCGTGGGGCACGCCTGACTTTCAAGGCGTCTGGACCGGTGATGCCGCGGACGGCATCCCGATGGAACGAGCGGACGACGTGGGCAACGCGGCGATCCTGACGCCGGAGCAGGCTGCGGCCCGGCGTGAACGCGGCACTTTGGGGAGTATCTGGGGTTACGAAGCGGAATGGCGGGACACCACGCTGGGTTACGTCAAGTCTGCGCCGTCGCGTCAGGTGTCCATGGTGGTTGACCCGCCGGACGGTCGCATTCCGCCCATGACGGCCGAGGGCGAGCGCCTCGCAGCCGAAGAGCGCGCGGCCCGGCTACCGCTGCCAGAGGGTCCCGAGCATCTCAGCTCCTGGGTGCGTTGTATCACCCGCAGCCTGGTCCCGACGCCCGGTGTGTACAACAACGGGTTTCAGATCATGCAGGGGCCCAATCACGTCGCCATGCAGGTCGAGATGCTGCACGAAACCCGGGTCATTCCGACTGATGGAAGTCCGTTCGTGGGGTCTGACATCGCGTCGTGGCGCGGAGACGCACGCGGACATTGGGATGGCGACACGCTGGTGGTCGAGATTCGCAACTTCAACGGCAAGGCGCCGTTTCAAGGTTCCAGCGATGCCCTGACCATGACTGAGCGCTACACCCGCACCGGGCCCGACACGCTCGAGTATCGGTTCACGATTGACGATCCGAAAGTGTTCACCAGACCGTGGACCGGGATGTTCACGTATGTTCGGGACGAGGCGCAGTATGAGCTCGTCGAGTATGCGTGCCACGAAGGCAACTACGGGATGACCAACATCCTCAGTGGTTCGCGGGCGAAAGAGGCGGAAGCAAGTCGCTAAGGTTAGACAGGGGAACAAGTGAGGCAACGGCAAATGCAAAAAACAACAGGCATCATGGTAGCGAGTCTCGGTGTGGGACTGCTGTTGGCGGGAGCGGCGGTGCAGGCGCATCATGCGTTCGCGGCGGAGTTCGACGCGAACAAACCGGTTCGCCTGACCGGCAAGATCACGAAGATGGAGTGGATCAATCCCCACGCCTGGATGCACATCGAGGTCGAAGCCGACGGGCAAGTGCAGAACTGGATGATCGAGGCAGGGCCTCCCGGAGCATTGGTGCGTCGTGGCTGGGACCGCGAGTCGGTCGTACCCGGCACCGTGGTACTGGTCGAGGGCTATCAGGCCATTGACGGGGCCTTTCGGGCGAACGGTCGCGACGTGACCTTCCCGGATGGGCGCCGGCTCTTTGCGGGGTCATCCGGCACCGGCGCCCCGCTCGACGGGCGCGACGCCACAGAGCCCGAATAGCGGCGGTTTGGTCGAAGCCGGATTCGCCGACGACCTGCTTTCTCGCTCAGGCGCCAGCGGGCGGCGTGGGGAGACCTCGGCGAGGGGCTAGCGCTCCCCGAATTCCGGTGCACGGCGAGCCAGAACGATCTACTGTTGTAAACATTCGTGGCCCTGAACACCCATGCTGCGACCAGGAGGTAGCTCCTCATGAATCGGCCATCATCTCTCGCGCTTCTGGGCACCGCCGCTGTGACCCTGTTGGTCCCGGCGTTGGCGGGTGCCGCCGACTATCACCACGTCCACATCACGGCATCGGCGCCATCGGAGGCGGTAGGGTGGTATGAAGAACACCTCGACTGCCAACCGGTGGCGGACCGCCCGGACACGGCGAATTGCGACGGTGTCGAGCTCAGCTTCATGGTGCAACCGACCATGGGCAGCACCCAAGGAACCGGCGTGAACCACATCGGGTTCTCGTATCCGGACGTCGCCGCCAAGATGGCCGAACTCGAAGCGGTCGGCGTGAGGGGCTCCGGGGTCAGGATGCAGCGTTTTCCCGACGGAGCGACCTATCGGGATATGCCGGGCCTGTTCAAGTTGGGATTCGTGTTCGACCCGTGGGGAACCCGGATCGAGCTTGTGGAAGACCCGGAGAATCTGGGGTTTCACCACGTGCATCTCAGTGCCACCAATCCGGCCGACACCCTGGCGTTCTATCGTGACCATTTTGGGGGTGAGCCGGCCAGCCTGAAGGGGCAGCTTGACGGTCTGCGCTTCGGTGACGTGTGGTTGCTCGTGGACCAGCATGAGGCGGGTATCCCGGCCACCACCGATGGCCGGGCCATAGATCACATCGCGTTCGTCGTATCCGACCTTGACGCCGAAGCTGCGACCCTGACCCGCGGTGGCGTCACGTTTACCGAGGCACCCGTCGTTCCGCCGGGTGCCCGGACCACAGCCAAGCGAGCGTTGCTCGTCGGTCCGGACAACGTCAAGGTGGCCATAGTGGAGCCTGACTGGGCCGGTGTCGTGGAGGAGCGCGGTGAAGACGTGGCAACCGACACAGGGCCCTACACCGTGCCCCGCACGCCCTGGGGCGACCCTGATCTGCAGGCGGTGTGGACCAGCAACTCCGCGCACGGCATTCCGCTCGAGCGGCCGGCGGACGCCAACGATATCGGCGCCTTGACCGCCGAGGAAGCGGAGGCCCGGCGCGAGCGAGGCACGCTCGGGAGCATCTGGGGCTACGAGCGTGAGTGGCGCGACACCACGTTGGGATACGTCAAGACGGCGCCATCGACCCAGGTGGCGATGATTATCGATCCCCCTGACGGCCGGATTCCGCCCATGACCGACGAGGCCCAGGCGGCGGCGGCGGCGCGCGGGCGTGTGAACACCTCAGGTGTGGGGATGCTGGCCGCCGGGCCGGAAGAACTCAGCCTGTTTGTCCGGTGCATCACGCAGGGTGTTCCCGGTATCTACATGCCAGGCATCTACAACAACGGTCTCCAGATCGTGCAGGGGCCAGGCTACGTCGCGATTCAGAACGAGATGATCCATGAGACGAGGGTTGTCCCGACCGAGCCTCGTCCGTCCATCGGCTCCGACATCACGAGCTGGCTTGGACAGCCACAAGGCCGCTGGGAGGGCGATACATTGGTGGTCGAGACCAGCCATTTCAACGGTCGCGCACCATTCCGTGGCTCGAGCGCGAACCTGAGGCTGACCGAACGCTTCGCTCGGATCAGCGACACCGTGCTCGAGTACCAGTTCACGGTGAATGACCCCACCGTCTGGACCCGTCCGTGGACCGGCATGTTCCGTTTCGACGGGGACGATGAACAGTACGAGCTGGTGGAATACGCCTGCCATGAGGGGAACTACGGGATGACCAACATCCTGAGCGGGGCTCGCGCGAACGAGCGGGCGGCGGAAGCTGCGCGGTAGGCCCCTGGCACTGGGGACCAGACCTTCCGGTCCTAACGGCCGCATGTATCCGGAGCGAGGCCGGGCCGCCAGCTAGCTGGGCGGCTCGGCCTTCTCCCTGTACGCCCTCGAGAACGTGGGCGCTTGCCACTCTTCCTGTATCTCGGATCGCGCTTGGGCTGACCGCCTCGGCTTGTCGGCTGGCGAATCGCACACCTCGTGCCTTCGCCACAGCCCGGGCGCATACTATGATGTCGACGTGCACGCAGGGCGGGCCTTTGCCGCAGCCGGGCTGTCAGGCGCGCTGCTCGCGCTCAGTTTCCCCGCGTTGGGGCACCCCGCGTCCGCGTGGGTCGCCTGCGTTCCCCTCCTCGTCGTACTCCACGGGACGACCTCTGTTCGACGCGCGCTTGGGTTGGGTCTGACCACGGGGGGGCTATATTTTGCTGGCACCCTGTCCTGGCTGACCCAGGTCATGGTGTCGTTCGGTGGTATTCCAAGACCGGTGGCCATTCTGCTCAACGGACTCCTCGTCGCGTATCTCGCGCTGTTTCCAGCCGCGTTCGCGGTCATGGTCGTGCGGCTGTGCCGGAGGTTCGGGTCTCTCGGCTTGTTGGGGGCGGCCCCGCTGTGGCTGACCACGGAGCTGGGCCGGGTGTGGATCCTTGGTGGGTTTCCGTGGGAGCTGGTCGGGTACAGTCAAACGGAGGTCTTGCCGGTGGCGCAACTGGCCAGCCTGGTCGGTGTGCACGGCGTGACCCTGGTCGTGCTGTTCGTCAACAGCGCCCTGGCGGTCGCGTTGGTGGGGCCGCAGCGATACCGCTGGCGCGTGCTGGCCAGTGCCGTCGGGCTCGTGGCCGTGGTCGTCGGTTTCGGAGTCGCGAGACTGTCTGACAACCGGCTGGTCGGCCAAGGCGAGCCGCTTCGGGTGGGGATCGTGCAGGGCAACATCCCCCAGGATCAGAAATGGGACGGTGATCGGGAAACGCAGATCCTGAACCGGTATCTCGACCTGAGTCGGCAGAGCGCCGCCGATGGGGCCGCATTGGTGATGTGGCCGGAGTCGGCGACCCCGTTCAGCTTTGAGGCGCACCCAGCCAGTGCCCAGATCCGGCAGCTGGCGCGAGACACGGGTGTCCATCTGGTGTTCGGGAGTACCCAGATGAGATTTGATCCTGATGTCCAGCTCTTCAATGCCGCGTTTGCGCTGACACCGGATGGCGACACGGCGGCGGTCTATCACAAGATGCACCTGGTGCCGTTTGGCGAGTACGTGCCCTTTGGTGAGCTGCTCTCGTTCGCCGGACCGCTCGTGGAGGCGGTGGTGCCGTTTTCTCCAGGGTTGAGAGCCAGTACGATGTCGGTTGGATCACATCAGGTCAGTGTGGCCATCTGTTACGAAGTCATCTATCCCGGTCTGGTTCGCGAGTTCGTCCGTCACGGCAGCGAACTGTTGACGACGATCACAAACGACGCCTGGTACGAGCGTTCGGCCGCACCGCACCAGCACTTTCAGCAGGCGGCCATGCGCGCCATTGAGCACGGCCGCTACCTGGTTCGGGCGGCGAATACAGGCATCAGCGGGGTGGTGGATCCCTATGGCCGGGTCGTACGTCGTAGCCAATTGTTCGAGACCACCGTGCTGACTGAGGACGTGCGGTTACTCAAAGAGCTGACGTTCTACACCAGGGTCGGCGACCTGCCCGCGTATCTCAGCCTGCTGCTGACGGTGGGCGCGATGGTGGTCGCCTGGCGTCCGCGACGCGGGAGGGCGGCATCGTAATCGGCAACCTGCTCCTGGCCGCCGGCTTCGGCTACCTGGTGGCGTCGTTCCCCACCGCGGTTGTCCTCAGCCGGGTCGTCTACGGGACCGATATCCGCGCGCAGGGCAGTGGGAACGCCGGAGCGGCGAACATGCTCCGCTCGTTCGGGTGGAAGCCGGCCGCGCTGGTGCTGGTCGTTGACGTCGCCAAGGGCTTCCTCCCGACGCTGTTCGTGACGCGACTGCCATTCCTGGCCATGCCCCGGAGCGAAGAGATACTGCCGCTCATCGCAGGGACCGCCGCGGTCGTCGGACACTGTTATCCCCTCTTCGCTGGACTGCGTGGCGGCAAGGGCGTGGCGACGGCGGCCGGGATGTTCCTGGCGCTGTTTCCGCTAGCGCTGGTGGTTTGTGTTGCCGTGTTCACGACCATCGCGGCGTCCACTAGGCGTGTGGCCCTGGCGTCGGTCGTCGCGTCGGTCGCGATGCCCATTTCGCTGCTCGTCTCGCGCGCCGGACTTGGGCACCCGACGTCTCGCGCGTCCCTGCTCGCGACGACCCTGATTGCCGGTTTCATCGTGTTCACCCACCGGGCCAATCTGTCGAGGATCTGGCATGGGACCGAGCCGCGGGTCGGTCGATGAACCCCGACGCGCAGCGCGTATGGCACGAAACCGGTGGTTGGTCCGTATGTCCCAAATAGGACGACATCGAGCTACCGATCGTGGTCCGCTAGGGGGGAACCGTGGGACTGATCAACTGGATCTTTGACATTTACCAGCACACCAAGATCGATGAAGCGCGCAAAGAAGCGATGGAGGCGCGCTTGGAGGCGGCTCGGATCAACCAAGGGGGTTCGATTGACGCGCAGCGCTTGGAGCGGGTGGTGGGAGAGTTGGCGCTGGCCACCAAGACACTGCAGCGTCTGCTGATCGACAAAGGTGTGTGCACGCACGCCGAGCTGCGGACCACACTGCTCCAGGTTGACGGTGAGGACGGCACGCACGATGGACGCTCGCCGATCTGATGGTCTTGCGGGCTCGCGGACTGCCGATCCCCGGGCATGGCGGTCCGGGGGCTGAGCCCAGCCGAGTGCCCCGAAGGCCCCGTCCGCGGCGAGCCGCCTCCAGTAGAATGAGCTGCATTCCGGAGACTCAGGACATGACCATGTTGACCAGGCGCGAGTGGCACACGATGGTGGTCGGCGGCGTGTTGGCAGGCGCGTTCAGGGCTCGGCCGCGAGCGCAGCCGATCGAATCTCGAGTCGCCGGTGTACTCATCGGAGCCCAAAGGGCGACAACGTGCCGTGGGGAGAGGGCGATACCCCCATCGGGCCGGTGCTCACGATGCTCCGCGACCAGCGCTGGGACATTCCCGCCAATATCGAGTACGAGTACCAGGGCGGTGACACGATCGAGGAAATGCGGCGCTGCTTCGAGTTCTGCAAGCGGGGGTCGCCGCGCCTCCCATCGCCCTTCCTTTCGCCTTGCGACCCACACGACTAGCCGTAGCTCTCGCGGTGGATCTTGTCCTTCTTGATTCCCAGGTCGTCGAGTACCGCCAGAGTTGACTCCAGAAATCGGGGACTCGGCGTGGTCCCGGCTTCCTGCGCACGCAGGGTATCCCACTTGGTGATGCCAGGGCCGCAGACAAAGAACTCGGCGCTATCGGTATCCGGCACGTACGTACGGACTAGCTCGCTACTCACGCGACCATGGACGATCAGCTCAGCGCTGTCGCTCTTCTGTTCTCGACTGAGCGCGTGCACCACCGTGAGGGTATCGGGGTGCGCGTCTCGCATCGCCCGGAGCTGCTTCGCATAGATCACGTCGGCCCACGTCTTGTTCCCGTATAGAAACGTGTGTCGGATCGTCGGATGGTGGACCTGCGCGTACTTCAGGATGCTCATGTTGGGCACCGATCCTGACCCGGCACAGATATGGACCACGTGATCGGTTCGCGACTCGATGTCGTCCGGCAGCGTGTATGGTCCCGTGAAACCGGTCACGACGACCTTGGTTCCGACAGGAAGCCGATTCACCAACAGCGGGGATAGCAGTGGTGGATACCGAGTGACCCCGGATTGATAGGTTTCCTCCTTGACCGTGGTCGCCAGGTACTGCTCATGCGGCGCGGAGTAGAGCGAGTACGCCCGTGGGGGTTCCTTCCGGCCCTTCTGGTCTTCAAGGTAGGCGGTGAATCGGTCCAGCGCCGGAAACTGATGCGGGTCGATCATCAGGAAGTGCCCTGGTTTGTAGTCCAGGCGATCGTTGCCAGTAAAAAACACGACTGTGGTGGTGTCGTGGGTCTCGCGAATCGTCTCCGAGACCATGACTTCGATCTGCTTGATACGGCGTCGGGGTCCGTCACTTTCGGCCATGTGTGTCTCCGAGGCGGTGGGGCGCGGGCGTTGGGGTTGTGCTACCGGCACTGACTCACTGCGGCGGCGCGCACGCGAAGCTTCGGGCGTCGTCGATGCTGCCGGAGCCGGAGTACCGGGCGACCTGAGGATAGGGGCACAGCGGGCGAGTACGGGTGACCTGTCCCTGTTCGACGCGCGCCGCGGCAATACTGTCTGGGGCTGCCCCACCCTCGACCCAGTTGACGAGCGGCGTCATCACGTCGAACTGATCTGTGCCCAGCCCCCCACTGCAGTGGAACATGCCAGGTACCCCAAAGAAGCGGTAGAACGCGTTCGTCGCGTCAGCGCCCATCGTGGTTCGCACGTCCTCGTAGTAGTTCACGCCCATCATCGGATTCAGCGCGGTATCGGCCCATCCGAAATGGGTGATCATCTTGCCGCCTCGAGTCTGGAAGGCCGAGAGGTCCGGGTCCATGGCGTCCGGCATGTGCCGACTCGTCGCGCGGGCGGGGTCGGCGGCGAAGTCGAAGGTGCGCCAGTCGAAATCCGGCTCGTCCGGTGTGAACGCCATGTACTTGAAGAAGTTCTCTGAAAACCGTGAGCCGATCGTTGGTCCTCGGTCAGACACAATCCAGTTGGTCCACCCGCCGGCCTCCGCCCCCACGAGCTGACCAGGGAACAGTTGCCGCCCGTCCACGACCGGTCCGCTGTAGATCGCCTGCAGCGTCTCAATCTGACCGGTCACCGCGCGCATGGCCGTGCGCAGTGTGCCCTCCGCGTCCGGCGCATTGCCCGCATAACCGCCGTTGCCCTGCATGTAGAACCAAAGCCCATGCCGCCGATTATATGACCGCACCCACCACCAACAGCGCGCACACCGCCACGCGTGACTTTTCCCTGAGATACGAAGACTATCAGGGGCATGAGCAACACCCGGATTTTCCCTTTTCTCAGATACGAGGACGGGCCCGCCGCGTTCGAGTGGCTCGCCACCGCCTTCGGGTTCAAGAAACAGATGATCGTGCCCGGACCGAAAGGCACCATCGCGCACGCACAACTCAGTTACGGCGGTGGCGTGGTGATAATCGGTACGGCGGAACCGGACGAGATGAAAATGAAGACCCCCACCGAGGCCGGTGGTTCGACCCAGGGCATCTACGTCCATGTCGATGACGTGGCGGCGCATCACGCTCGCGCCGTCGCACACGGGGCCGAGATCGTGACGCCGATGGAGGAGACTCCCTACGGCTCACGCGAGTACGTGGCGCGTGACCTGGAGGGCCACCTCTGGAGCTTTGGCTCCTACGCACCCGATATTCCAGATACCGACCCCGGCTCGGCGTGAGACCCAGCACGGCCCGTCAGGGACGTGGAGCAACACGGCGTAGCTCCCGATCCAATTCGACCACCCCACCCCCGAGTCCCCGCATGTCGGACACCGACACTCGATAGCCGCCGGCCACGGGGTCGACATCGAAACGTGGAAACCGGGTCCAGGTAGCGAAACCCCAGAGCGCAGGAGCGGCCAGCGCGGCGGCGGCGGCTGGATGGTCGGTTCCGATCGGTGCCTGTAAGCTCACCGGCGTGATCGGTGTCTCGGCCAGCCAATCCAACCGCACGCGATGATAGTGGAGGTCGTCGACAATGAGTACGTCACGACGGAACGGATCTGCTGGAACCGGGCCGACCATCACGCGGCTGGGCTCGAACCCTCGCGCCTGCGCCCACGCCGTGACCTGCATGTGCGCCAGCCGCGAGCCGCCAATCATGGCAGCGATATAGAGTCCCGCCATGGCCAGGCAGATCGCCGCGACCCGGCCCAACCTGTGTTGGGCGCCGCCCCAGATCCGAACCGCGGCGATACCGGCCACCCCGAGGCACCACAGCACCCATATCGACAGGGGCATGCCTGGGAATCCGGTGACGAGCAGGGTTGCGATGGCTCCCAGCGCGATCCAACCCGCGGCTTTGGCCGGCGACCCGCTGTGCGCGAGGGCCGTCACGGTCCCCAGCAGCAGCCAGACCCAGGGATCGATGATGAACAGGCTGTCGCCGTAGAACCAACGATCGTCGAATGGCATCAACAGGCGCACCCCGTAGGTATTCAGCCAGTCCAGCGCCGGGTGCGTCACGACCGACAGGTAGGACAACGTCATCAGGCGACGCGCTGACACCGGCGTCGCCCTCGGATATCGTTGGCAGCGGAACAGGTCCACCTGGTGCATGGCCCATCCCAACAGCGCCGGCAACACCACCAGCGCCAGCACACCGTGGGTCCATCCGCGTCGAAATCCCAGCGAGAGCTGGCTGTCCAGAAAGTAGGTCGCGGCGTCGATATCCGGCAGATTGGCACCGATCACCAGAGTCGTCGTCCCAAGCGGGACCCGTCCGAATCGGGTTTGGGCCAGGCTGGCCCCGACAAAGGTATGCGTCAGTGGATCCATGAAGCATGCACCCGCGGGTGGGTTGTGGAAGGATACCGGATGCGTGCGACAGGTAACATAGACCCGTTGACATGAGGGAAAGGAGCAGGTGTTGATGCGGTCCACGGTTTTGCGTGACGTCCCGATCGCGTTCATTGGTGCGGGGGCGATGGGTGAGGCGATGATCGGTGGCCTGCTCCGCCAAGAG